>JAFIHO010000078.1 GCA_017849395.1 Hyphomicrobiales bacterium | reverse complement strand
ACCTGGCGCACACTGTCTTCCGGGATCGTGAACAACACCGACATGGGTTGAAGCTGGGTTACAACCACAATGCCCGTCGCCTGGTTGGCGGTGACGAGATTGCCCACATCGACCAGACGCACGCCGACCCGGCCAGGCACAGGCGAGGTGATCCGGGTGAAGCCCAGATTGATGCGCGCGGTTTCCACATTCGCCTGATCGGCAGCGACGATGCCGCCCGTGGAGCGCACCAGCGCCGCCTGGGTGGCAAGCTGCTGTTGCGAGATCGCGTTCTGCTGGACCAGCATCTCGTAGCGAGCCAAATCGATCTTCGCGTTGGCCAGGGTCGCCTGGTCCCGCGCCAACTGGCCCAGCGCCTGATCCAGCGCCGCCTGATAGGGGCGCGGATCGATCTGGGCCAGCACATCGCCCGCCTTCACCATCTGGCCTTCGGTGAAATTGATCTTGATCAGCATGCCGCTGACCTGGGGCCTTACCGTGGCGGTGGCCAGCGGCGTGACGGTGCCCAGCGCGGTCAGATTGACATGGATGTCGCCCAGCTGGGCCACGGCCACGCCCACGGGTTGGGGCCCCTGATTGAAGCCGCGGCGTACGGTGGGCTTGGGATAGATCGCCCAGATCAGCAGGGCCAGCATGCCCAGACCGACCGCGAACCACAGCACCCGCGCTAGGAAGGGGTGCCTGCTGCTCCAGCGCTTGAACCCGCCCCAAAGGCCAGCCTCGCGCCCGCCAAGGGTGGCCCGCTGGAAGTCAGTATGGTTCCGGTCAATATTCATGATCTTGCCGCAGTCACAAAAGGGCCGAAAAGGCGAAAAACACTATACAATGCCATGTCACGCTGACGGGCACCGCCTGAACGCCGGATGAACGTCGGCCAGGCCGGGCATTATAACGCAGTCTTGAGTTTTCACGGCCCAGATAGCAGCGGGCCAGAGTGAAAATTTGTCGAAAGTGTCCCAGAGGTAGTACCACGCGGCAGGCCACTGTATCTGCCTGCCGGGCAGCGCTTTTCAGGACGGAACAGGAATCAACGTGCACGAAATTGTCACACGGCTTCTGGATCTGGTGCGGGAGACCGCCCAGGAGCATCCGCTCTGGTGCTTTCCCATCGCGGCGGTCATCGCCTTTACCGAATCCTTCCTGGGCCTCTCCTTCCTGCCCTGCACGATTCTGCTGGTGACCCTGGGCGGGGTGATCGGTGCAAGTCATATCGCGCTTTGGCCGGCGGTGACCGGCGCGGTGATCGGTTCGCTGATCGGCGACTGGATCTGCTGGTGGATCGGCAAGCGCTATCATCAGCAGATTGTCCATGTCTGGCCCTTCCGGAAATTCGAGGCGGAGATAGAGAAGGGGCTGAATTTCTTTCACCGCTGGGGCGTCCTGGGCATCTTCATAGGCCGCTTCCTGGGACCATTTCGCGCTACCGTGCCGCTTGTGTCAGGCATGTCGGAACTCGGTTTCTGGACCTTCACCCTGGCTAATACGACAGCCGCGGTGATTTGGGCCTATGTTCTGCTCGCCTTCCCCGCCTTGGCGACACGCTATCTTGTAATGTGAGCTTCCGGTTCGGAAGTTATGTCTCGGTAAGGCACAGTCCAGCCTAAGGCCTGGGACTTCTTGCCCTGCACGGCAATAAGCAGATGGCCGATGTGGCCATTCCAAATTGGGATTAACCAAGAAACCACAGCGACCGACCGTTCCAGACCGGCACAGAAAGGCACGGGACAGACCGTCGAACCCCGCTTTTCTCTGGCCCGGCCCCTGCAGATGGCCATGTGCATCCCGTTTCCGGCAGCCCCCCGATGGCGTTCAAGCACAGCGATTCCGCCTTCACCCCTCTCCCGGCGCCGAGCGGTTTTGCTCTGGCCAAGCGGAGCCTGGACCTTCTTGTGGCCTGCGCGGCCATCGGCTTTGTCGGGCCGCTGCTGGCTGTCATCGCCATCGCCGTCCTGCTGGATTCGCGCGGACCGTTGCTGTTTCGCCAGCTTCGGGTCGGCAAGGGCGGCAGGCTGTTCGAGATCTACAAATTCCGCACCATGCATGTGATGGAGAATGGCGCGACCGTGGTGCAGGCGGTGCAGGGCGATGTCCGCATAACACGGGTCGGCCGCTTCCTGCGCGCCCTGAGTCTGGACGAGCTGCCGCAACTGTTCAATGTGCTGAAGGGCGACATGACCCTGGTCGGTCCGCGTCCGCATGCCGTTGCGCATGACCAGTTCTACAGCGCGCGCGTCGCAAACTATGCGCTGCGCCATCAGGTCAAGCCCGGTGTCACCGGCTGGGCGCAGATCAACGGGTTGCGCGGCCCCACGCCGGACATCGCGATGATGGAAGACCGGATCGCCCATGACATATGGTACATCCGCAACGCCAGTTTCCGGCTGGACATCAAGATCCTGCTGCGCACGCCGCAGGAAGTGTTGAGCCGCCGTAACGCTCACTGACCGGCTTCGATCACCACCACGCCCGCCCGCGCCAGAACACCCAGGCTGTTGCGAAGATTGGCTGCCGACGCGGATGCCTTCGCGGATAATTCCCCGAATGTCGTGGCTCGCGCGTTCGACAGCATCTCCAGCGCGGGCTTGAGGTCGGACGGCACCGACCAGTTGCGGCCTGCCGCCTTGAACTCGAACCCGGCTCCCTTGGGCGTGAGGTAGAGCCGGTTGAGGCTGCCCAGCCGGACCCGGCTTGCATCCGTCAGAGGCGCGAATTGTTCATAGGGCGCCTGCTGCACCTTTATACGGGGCGCGGGCCCGATATTGGCGTCCCATTCGCGCAGGAATTCAGCGGCGGTTTTTTCCGTCAGCATCCCGTCGATGAGGCGGCGTAGGGTTTTGACATGGGCGGTGAGCGCCGCATCCCCTGCCAGCACGGGTAGGTTGGCGCGCACCGCTTCTTCCGAGCGCAGCCGCGACACCACCCAGCCCAGGAAATCGAGGCTCTTTGGCGGCGTCAGGGAAACGGTGAGGTGCAGGCTTGGCTCATTGACCGGATAGGCCACATGCCACCAGCCGCGCGGGATATAGAGGAGATCGCCATCTTCCATCATGCCATCCCATACGGGCTGGCCGGTCGGACGCGGCGCGGGCTCCACGTCATTGTCCAGAGGGTGCAGGCGCGTCGGCTCATAGACTACCCAGCGTTTGCGACCCCTAAGCTGGAGCACGATGGCCGCCTGCGGGTCCCAGTGCAGGTCGAAGCCATTCTGGCTGTGCCAGCTTGCATAGAGATTGGCGAAGGCGTCGGTGTGCAGCGCGGCCTGGAATTGCTGCATCAGGGCGCGCACAGGAGGCGCGACTTCCTGCACGTCATCCAGAATAAGCGTTGCGCCCTCTGCCAGGCAGGCGGCGAGGCCGCCGGAGTCCAGCCGGGGCACACCCAGATTGGGCGGCGTCAGGAAGCGGTGCGCGTCGACCGGTTGGCCGCCGAGGTAGAGCTTCAGGCGCGGCGGGGTGAGCCTGTGCTGTTCCAGCACTGAGTTCAGTTCGTCCCAGCCGAGCAGATGGGCGAAGCGGCCCGCTGTGCCGGACAGGTGCAGGAAGGACTTGTCCCAATGGTTGCGCAGGAAATCGGCGCGGCCCATTGGCGCGATGACCTGATCGAAATCCATCGTCATGGGCGGCCCGAAATATGCGTTTCTTCCCGGCCGGAGCCTATCGTCCGGGGAGGCGTGGCTGCAAACGATCAGGCGGCCTTTATGCGGCGGGCCTGTGCGGTGCGGGCGAGATGGGCGGCGAGGCGGGGGGCGGCGGATTCCGCGCCGGTCATGTCGCGCATCTGCGGGCCGAAACTTTGCGCCGCGAGCGGCCCCAGCACATAGAGCCCGGCCAGGGAGGTTTCCAGATTGCCGGACAGGCGGGGGCTGTGGTCGGTGTGGGTGACGGCATCCAGCATGCCGGAATCCAGAAACGGTAGCCGCCGCAGATCGGGGCGATAGCCGGTGGCGGCGATGACATGATCGGCGGTGACGGTGAGGGTCTGGCCCTCGCTGCCGGTGGCGGTCACGGCGATGCGGCCCGCCTCCTCGCGCGCGGTGTCGATGGTGTAGCCGAGATATTCCAGCACCTTGCCTTCAAGCTTGTTGCGCATGAACCAGCCGGGCGTGGTGGCGGCTTCTTCGGTCTGGCGCGGTTCGGAGCGGAAGACCGCCGCCAGTTTTTCCTGGAAACGCTCCAGCCAGGAGCCCGCGTCGGGATCGGGCGCGGTCTGATACTGGATGGAAGACGCGCGCGCCATCAGCGAGACATGCGCGCCCGCTTCGGTCGCCAGCGCGGCGCAATCGATGGCGGATGCGCCCGCGCCGATCACCAGAAGGTGACGGCCCGCGAAACGGTCGAAATCGCGATGGTAGAAACTGTGCGACACAAGTTCGGGCGAAAAGCCGGTCAGGCATTCGGGCGTGTGGGTGAAGTGGGTGAGGCCCACGGCCAGCACGACGTGCGCCGCCTCGATCCGCTCGCCATTGTCGAGGGTCAGCGCGAAGCCGGGATGCATCGCGGCGAGCGACGTGACCTGGCGCACATCGAGGGCAGGCACATAAGTCCGCTGGAACCAGGCGGCATAGTCGCAGAAGACCGAGAGCGGCACGGGGATGTAGCGGTCGTTGAACTCGATGCCGCGCGCCGAGCACCAGGCTTTCAGTTTGGAGGCGGGATCGGGGGCGGAGAGGTTGGAGGCGAAGCCGTCGGACTTCAGCAGCATCCCGCGCGGCATGTGGTTGCGCCAGGTCGCCATGGGACGGCCGAAGATGCGGAAGTCGGCGCCCGCCGCTTTCAGATGCGCGGCCAGGGACAGGCCATAAGGCCCCGCGCCGATGATGGCGATATTGCAGTTCTTGGCCACGCACAGATCCCGGAAATACGGGGCCATCTAGCATGGCGAAGCTTTTGGAAAGGTTGAGGAACGATCCGCGAAGCGGACGAAATGGTCCAGTGGACCATTTCGAGTGACGAAAGCCGCGAGCTTGGGCGAGCGGCGGGGGCAGCAAGGAACGCTTAACCATGCGTGCGCGCCATTTCGGCGGGGTGGTGGATAAGCTTTTGCCTATCCACCATGCGGCACGCGACGCGCCGACCGGAAAGCACAAGCCGCAGGTCGGATAAGGCGGAAAACCGCAAGCGATTGATTTCTGTTTGGCACGGATTCGGGCATCCCCCTCCCCTTGTCCACACCGTGATCTTGCGTTCCGTCGCGACCGTTTCATGGCTGCAGGATAGACGCATGCGGCGATGCGCGCGATGGGGATATCTAGGATACGGCGCGTCACGCTAGAATAGCGCTTCTGATTCGATTCGCATTCGTCAGGGGCTTGGAGGCCGCTTTCGATGTCGAGCCCACCACCGAAACACCCTGCTGACGATCCGGAATTTCAGTCGCGTAGATCGTTATTTTTGGAAGACTGGACCACCACGGTTCTGCCGCATTCTGCGGAAGCGCAAGCGTATCTTCAACACGCAGTCACATATGCAAGCGGAGGATTGCAGGCTTCGTACATTTTGAATGGAGGTGCGCTCGCCGCATTGCCAACCCTTGCTACGGTGTTGACCAACGCAGAAATAACTTCCATCGCATTCGCGGCGATCCCCTTTGTCGTCGGGATCGTTGCCACCGCCATTAGTTCATTTGCAACATACATGAACTATAACTTCTTGTGCCTCATCAAGAGACACGACGCGGATGCTCAAGGGGCAAGGCTCGGTGATTTCTATAACCGCTCCGCGACCACAGTGGATAGTGCACAGCGCGACATATACTCGACTTGGGTCACGCGAACACTATGGATAGGAATCGGCGCTGCGATGATCGCGCTAGTTGCGTTCATTGCCGGTTCGGCCATGTTCTTTCAATTGGCGACTGCAAGCACCTCGGCGCCAAGAAGCGTTCCATCTATTGCCGCTAACGAAACCAGCACACATCCCGCAAGACAGACAGAAACGCCCGCAATTAGTAAAAGCCAGATACCGCCACGTCCGCCAAATAATTAAACTCGAGGCGATGTGCACTCATGAGCATGACCTATCAAGCCTTGAACCGATGCTCTCAAGAATTTTCTCACATCTTATAGATCGCGTACCAGAGCATCGGTAGCGATGCGAGAATAGCTACGTTAGTGAGCATGTAGATTGGCGGGGCCTTTTTTGTCTTTCCGTGCCTTATTTCCCAAAGCAAATCAGGAATCCGCGCAGCCATAATTATCAGCGCGGTGATGGCGACACCGATATTCCAAAGCCAGGAAAGCGCAACGACGAAAACGACAATCAGAACGGATGCCGGGGAGGTCGGGCGCCTCTTTTCGTCCTTTACGACCTGTTTGATAAAATCGCTGCCTTCGTGGACCAGTTTGT
>JAFIHO010000077.1 GCA_017849395.1 Hyphomicrobiales bacterium | reverse complement strand
ATTTGTCGGGAAACTTGAAGGGCTTGCTGTTCTTCGGGCGCCTTTCAAGAATGACTTTCAGCACCTGCGGGATCACATCGCCCGCGCGCTGGATCATTACCGTGTCGCCGATGCGCGCATCCAGGCGCTGGATTTCGTCCTCATTGTGCAGGCTGGCGTTCTTCACCACCACGCCGCCCACCGTCACGGCCTTCAGCCGCGCCACGGGCGCCAGCTTGCCGGTGCGGCCGACCTGAATCTCGATGTCTTCCAGCACGGTTTCGGCCTGCTCCGCGGGGAATTTGTGGGCGGTGGCCCAGCGCGGGCTGCGCGACACGAAGCCGAGCCGTTCCTGCAAGGCGAGGCTGTCCACCTTGTAGACAACGCCGTCAATGTCATAGCCCAGTTTCGCGCGGCGGGTTTCGATGTCGCGGTAGAATTTGAGAATTTCGTCGAGCGTCTCGCAGCGCTTGACCAGCGGGTTCACGACGAAACCGTAATCGCGAAATTTCTCCAGCATGTCCCATTGGGTATCGGCGGGCAGTGCGCTGATCTCGCCCCAGGTGTAGGCGAAGAAATTCAGGGTGCGCGAGGCGGTGATGGCGGGATCGAGCTGGCGCACCGATCCCGCGGCGGAATTGCGCGGATTGGCATAGGTCGGCTTGCCGTCCTTTTCCTGACGCTTGTTCAGCGCCTCGAACGCCTTGTGGGTCATGTAGACCTCGCCGCGCACTTCCAGCACGGCGGGCGGCTTGCCGTGCAGGCGCAGCGGAATATCGGAAATGGTCTTGAGGTTGGCGGTAATGTCCTCGCCTTCCGTTCCGTCGCCGCGCGTCGCGCCTTGCACCAGAACGCCATGTTCATAACGCAGCGAGGCGGACAGGCCGTCTATCTTGGGTTCGGCTGTCACCGTGATATGGGATTCGTCCTTTACACCCAGGAAGCGGCGCACCCGGCCCATGAAATCGGCCACGTCCTCGTCGCTGAAGGCGTTGTCCAGCGAGAGCATCGGTACGCGATGCACCACCTTGCCGAACTTTTCGGATACCTTGGCACCGACACGATGGCTGGGGCTGTCGGCGCGGACCAGCAAGGGAAAACGCGCTTCGATCTCAGCATTGCGGCGGCGAAGCGCATCATAGGCGGCATCGCTGATGGTGGGAGCGTCCTCGCCGTGATAGCGGCGGTCATGTTCGGCGATCTCTTTCGCCAGATGGTCCAGTTCCTTCGCCGCTTCAGCGGAGGTGAGTTTTTCGACGGGTTTCAGGGTCATGCGTGGCGGCGCCCCCTCCACCGCTTCGCGGTCCCCCTCCCCCGTAAACGGGGGAGGAAAAATACGGCGCTGGTCATGCTCTTTTTCTGGCAGGTTTCTTCGGCGCGCTGGCTTCGGCCACCAGGCGCCGGGCGGCGGCGCGGGCTTCCTCGGTCACATTCGCGCCGGACAGCATGCGGGCGATTTCTTCCAGCCGCGCGTCATCGTCCAGCAGTTCGATCTTCGTCTTGTCCTTCGCGCGGCTGATACGGAAATGGCGGGCCGCGCGGGCGGCGACTTGCGGACTGTGCGTGACCAGCAGAACCTGCGTGGTTTCGGACAGACGTTGCAGCCGTTCGCCGACCGCATCGGCCACCGCGCCGCCAACGCCGCGATCTACCTCGTCGAACACCATGGCGGCGGGCGAGCCGGTTTCGGACAGCGCCACTTTCAGCGCCAGAGAGAAGCGCGCCAGCTCGCCGCCGGATGCGATCTTCGCCAGCGAGCCGAAAGCCGCGCCTTCCACCGTCGCGACTTCGAAGGCGATACGTTCCAGGCCGCTCACGGTGCCCGCATCGTCGTCCAGCGGGGTCAGAAACACGCGGAATTTGGCATGGCCGAGTTTCAGGGGCGTCAGCTCGGCGGCGACCGCGGCTTCCAGTCGCCGTGCCGCGCTTTCGCGAGCCTTTGACAGTTTGCGGGCAGCAGCCAGATACGCCTCGCGCGCTGCCGCCACCGCCGCTTCCGCCTGTTTGATCTTGCCGCCGCCTTGGGTCAGTGCGTCCTGCCGCGCCAGATATTCGTCGCGCAGCGCGGGCAGCGCATCGGGCGTGACGCTGTATTTGCGGGCCAGGGCGCGCAGGGCGAACAGCCGCTCCTCCGCCTTTTCCAGCGCGCCGGTGTCGGTGTCCAGCCGCGCAAGCAGACTGTCCAGTTCGCGCCGGGCTTCATCCGCCAGGGCATAAGCCTGTTCCAGCGCCCGTTCGGCGGGCGCGATCAGGGCGCGACCCTCTTCCTTCATGCGCGACAGTTTCTTCAGCGCCAGCGCCAGGTTTGCCTCTGCGCCGCGTTCGCCGCCCAGCGCCCGGGACGCGGCTTCCACATCCTCGGCAATGCGGCTGGCATTCATCATCAGGGCACGGTCGGCGGCGAGTTTCTCTTCCTCGCCGCTCTCGGGCCCGAAGTCGGACAGTTCCTTTGCTGCCGCGCGGACATAATCGGCGTCGGCCTGGGCCCGGTCGGCCATCGCGCGCAGATCGGCCAATGCGGTGCGCGCGGCGTCCCATGTGCCATGCCGTTCGGCGACCGTGCCGGCCTGTGCTTCAAGGCCACCGAAGGCGTCCAGCAGCAGGCGATGGGTAGCAGTGTCGAACAGCCCGCGATCATCCTGCTGGCCATGCACTTCCAGCAGCAGGGAACCCAGATCCTTCAGAAGGCCGACGCCCACTGCCTGGTCATTCACAAAAGCGCGGCTGCGGCCGTCGGTGGACAGGGTCCGGCGCAGCACGATCTCCTCGCCCGACTCCATCGCCTGGTCTTTCAGCAGCGCGCGGGCGGGATGAGATTTGGCGGGCTCGAACACGGCGGTGGCGTATCCCTGGGTGGCCCCGGGCCGCACCCCTGCCCGGCCACGTCCGCCCGCCGCCAAGCCCAGTGAGTCGAGCAGGATGGATTTGCCCGCACCGGTCTCGCCCGTCAGCACATTCAGGCCGGGCGCGAATTCCAGCGCCGCCTGCTCGATCAGGACAATGTCACGGATGGTAAGGGCGGCGAGCAAAGCGTCCCACGCGACTCAGAGGATTTTGTGGAAAGCTTGACTGATCCAGGACTTGTTGTCTTCCACGGGACGCAGGTTCCGGCGTTGCAACACCTCGAAGGCGTCCTTGTACCAGACGGAACCGGGATAGTTCGCGCCCAGAACCGCCGCCGCCGTCTGGGCCTCATTGTCCAGGCCAAGAGCGAAATAGCACTCGGTCAGCCGCTCCAGCGCCTCGGATATGTGGCTTGTGGTCTGATATTGCTGCACCACCACCTTGTAGCGGTTCACTGCGCCAATGAAGTCGCCCTGTTTCATATAGTAGCGGCCCACCGCCATCTCCTTGCCCGCCAGGTGATCCATGGTCAGGTCGATCTTCAGGGTAGCGTCGCGGGCATATTCGGTATCGGGAAAACGCTGCACCACGTCCTGCAGCGCCACCAGCGCCTGCTGGGTGGCGGACTGGTCGCGGTTGACCTCCACGATCTGCTCGTAAAGCGCGATGGCCTTCAGATAGAAGGCATAGGCGACTTCCTGGCTGCCCGGATGCAGCGAGATATACTGGTCGGCGGTGGCGATGGCCTCGGGATATTTGTTCGCCTGATAGGAGCAGAAGGCGCTCATCAGCATCGCGCGCCGTGCCCAGATCGAATAGGGATGCTGGCGGTCCACCTCGTTGAACTGGGCGGCAGCCATTTCCCAATTGTTGCGCCGGATGGCGGTCCAGGCATCGGCGTAAATCTGCTCGATCGGGCGCTCGCGGTAATTGGCGGCATCCTTGTTGGCGTTGTTCTGGGGCGTGTCCTCATCCCCCAGGCCAAGCCAGGCGCAGCCGCTGACACTGAGGCTGGCGGCCAGGGCCAGACCGGCCAGCGCGGCGCGACGGCGAAACAGAGGGGACAGCAACCGCATACAAAAACCCTTTGATATTCAGTATCTTAGCCGTCAAGCGGCGCGCCGGGAGCAACCGGAGCGATACGGAATATTCCATTATACATAGGGCTGCGGGTGTCAGGAAAGTGTCTGTTTTTTCAGTGTCACGCGCGCGAAATTGGCCGGGTCGGCGAACAGCGCCCACAGCAGGGCGTTGTTGGTGGCATGGCCGGACCGCACGCCCTCGAAACGGGCTATCAAGGGCGCACCCGCCAGCGCCATGTCGCCAATGGCGTCCAGGATTTTGTGGCGTACGAATTCGTCGGTGAAGCGCATGTGGTCGCGGTTGATCACGCCGGTGTCCGACAGGGCAAGGGTGTTATCCAGGGTCGCGCCCCGCGCCAGGTTCATTTTATTGAGCGCCTCCAGTTCGCTGAGAAAGCCGAAGGTGCGGGCGGGCGCGATTTCGGTGCGGAACCCCTTTGGCGTGAAGGCAAAGGTAAAGTGCTGGCGGCCGATGGCGGGCGTCGGGAAGGAAATCTCGCAATCGTAAACAAGGCTGTCGGCGGGTGTCAGGCTGGCGCGCGCGCCGCCCTGTTCGACATGAATGGGACGCAGGACCTTGATGGCGGTGCGGGGCGCATCCTGCTCGCGGCGGCCCGCGCTTTCTATCAAGGACAGATAGGACAGCGCATCGCCATCCAGGATCGGCGGCTCCGGTCCATCCAGTGTCACAATGAGGTCGTCGATTTCCGCGCCCATCACCGCGGCCATCAGATGTTCCACCACGCCAACCCTGGCCGCGCCATCGGCGATGACGGTGCCCAGTTTTGTGTCGCCAACCCGATCGTAACGCGCCGCAACGGATGCGCCATCAAGATCGGAGCGGCGGAATATGACACCCGTGCCCGCATCGGCAGGCGAGAGCGTCATGGTAACAGCAGTACCGGCATGCAACGCGGTTCCGCCGACTGTCACACTTTGGGCAATGGTGAGGCGCTTAACGATGTCCATACCAACAGTCTAACCTTAGCAATCGCAGCAACGAAAGCAGTTGCAGAGGATGCCGGGGGAGAATCTATTCGCAAGGACCATGCGGGCGATTTGCGCATTCCTTTTCGCGCTGATGCTGGCCGGTCTTTGCGGACAGGCCCAAGCCCGGTTGCTGGCCGACCAGCCCTATCACATCAATGACAGCGGCCGCCTCACGACCGAGGTGTATGTCGATGGACAGGGACCGTTCACCTTCCTGATCGACACCGCTTCCAGCCGCTCGCTGATCTATGAACATGTGCGGGCCCGGCTGGGGCTTGTGCAGTCGCAGCCGCAGATGCTGACCGTATACGGCATCAACGAGAAATCCAGCGCCCTGCCGGTGCGGCCGAAGGCGTTGTCCATCGGCGGCGAAGCCATTGGCGGGCTTGTTGTCGGTGTGTTGCCCGACCGGGCGGACAGCACGCTGGACGGGGTTCTGGGGATCGACGCGCTGGCGCGCTATTTCGTGGTGCTGGACCGCGCCGCCATGCGGTTGAAATTGATGACGCCGGATGCGCCCGAAGCGCGCGCCTATCGCGACTGGGACAGCATCGCGCTGGCGCCCCGGCAACTCAAGAACATCCCCCTTGATTTTTGGTATGTGCGGCTGCGCTTCAACGGCAGGCCGATCAACACATTGTTCGACCTGGGCGCCAGCGTGACCATGCTGAACTGGCCCGCGGCGGAAGTGCTGGGACTGCACAAACGGGATTTCACCCGTTACGGCCCGCCGCCGGTGGACATACGCGATGTGCTGGGCGCGGATGCCCCGGCTGTGCGGGTGTTCGACTTGCAGATTGAAATGCCGGGCGTGCGCTGGCGCAAGCAGACCGGCCTTGTGTCTTCCGCGCCGGTGTTCGAATTCTTCGGACTGGATGAGGCACCCGCCGCCATCGTGGGGCCGGGGCTGCTGCGGGACAATTCTCTGGCCGTCGATTTCCCAGGACACCGGCTGTATGTTGGGCGCGTGGCGGATGGGGCCGTCATCAACTAGACGGGGATAATCATGCGTCCGATTGCGGCAGCCTTGCTTGTGACGATGCTTGCCGCGACGGGCGCGGCGGCGCGGGATACATCGCCCCGGACAATCACCGTGACAGGACAGGGCGAAGTTCTGGCGGCGCCGGATTATGGCACCATCGACGTTGGCGTGACCACATCCGCCACGACCGTGGCGGCAGCGCTTCAGCAGAACAATGCCGAGATGACGCGGATGGTGGCGAGCGTAAAGAAGGCCGGTGTCGCGGAAACCGACATGCAGACCACGCAATTCTCCGTCGCGCCGCAGCATCCCAGGACCGAGCGGGGCGGCGAGGATTATAGCAAGGTCATCGGCTATTCCGTCTCCAACCGTGTGACGGTCACAGTGCGCAAAATTCCGCTGCTGGCCCAGGTAATCGACGCCGCCTCGCAGGCAGGCGCGAATTCCGTGGGTTCGGTCGTGTTCCAGGTCAAGGACAGGGACGCGCTCAAGGACCAGGCCAGGACGCAGGCGATGCGGGACGCGCGCCGTCAGGCGCAGATACTGGCGGCGGCGGAGGGCCTGACTGTGGGCAAGGCCATCACCATCAGCACAGCGATGCGCGAATTCGGCTTCGCGGGCCAAATGGCCCCACCAGCGCCCGCGCCAGTCCCGCAGGGAACGCCAATCCTGCCGGGACAGATCACGGTTTCAGCCAGCGCCACCGTGGAATACGAACTGCAATAGCGGTCCGAACTTTACGTCTTTCGCTCTTGTCCGTCGTCGTTTCGGCGGCGGCCATAGAGCATGGTGATGTTGAGGCGTCGGTTCAGATAGCCGGGCTTGAAGCGGATCGTGTCGGTTTCGTGGAACAGGTCGGAGTCGAAGATCACGGCCCGGTTGGCGCGGTAGGGCACGGTGACGGATTTCGCGCCGCTGGCGGCCAGAAAATCGCGGATCGCGGGTTCGTCATTGTTGTAGCGGGTGAAATCCCAGTCCAGCGGCGCAGCAACGTCCCAGATCACCAGTCCGCCGCTCTCGGGGTCGAGGTTCGCTTCGTCCGGCGTGATCCAGAAATTCACATTCACCGCCGCGAAATCGGCATGGATGTTCACGCCTTTCAGGTCGCTGTCATATTTGAAGCCCCACAGATAGCGCAGCGGCAGGGTTTCGAAGATCGCCGGGAAGGTGGCACGAAATTCCTCCGCCAGCTGGGCCAGCAGCGGACAGGCGAACCCATGTTCCGGGATCGCGCCGACATAGCCGCCCTCATAGGATTTGCGCCACACGGTGGAGGCTGCGCAGAAGCGGCGCAGGCCTTCCAGCGCCGCGTCCGTCAGCACATTGTCGATCACCACGATCTGCGGCCGGGCGCTTTGCCAGCGTTGCGTTACGTCTGTGGCATTGGCGGGATTGATGGCGGGGCCCGGTACGCGCTCGCCGGGCGCGATATGGAAAGCGTTTCGGATGCCCGATGCGTCCAGATGGGCGCGCTGTTCGCGGTCATGGTGCACCCGGTGCGGCGGCGCTGTGGGACGCGCTTCGGTGCCATGGACAATTTCGCCATGGCGGCGGAACAAGGCGAAACTCTCCTCCAGCTGGTCCTGCTCGCACAGGATCAGGGCGGCGCTGGCCAGGGCCTGCGGGAAGTCGGATTTCAGCGCCAGCACCTGGCGAAAGGCGGCCAATGCATCGGCGGGGCGTTGCAGATCCTGCAGCACCAGTCCGCGGTTGAACCATGCCAGCGGATCGAGCGGCTCCAGCGCCAGCAGCCGGTCGAGCGCGGTCAGCGCTTCCCCAGCGCGGCCTGCCTCGCGCAGCAAGATCGCGCTGCCATTCAGCGCGACGGGGTTGGAAGGATCGAGCGAAAGCGCGCGGCCGAAAGCGGCGGATGCCTCGTCACGCCGGGCCAATGCCTGCAACGCCGCGCCCAGGCTGGCATGGGCGGGCGCAAAACCGGGTTGAAGGGCCACCGCGCGCGTGATCAGCGGCGCGGCACGGGCGGCATCGCCGGTCTCCAGCGCCAGTACGCCGGACAGATGCAGGGCGTCGAAATTGTCCGGCTCTTGCGCGAGAAGCGTGGCAAATGCCGATTGCGCCTCGGCCAGCCGGCCTTGCTGCAACAGGGCTATCGCGGTGTGCAGGTGAGACGGAACGGCGGCCATCACGCACTATAGGCGTATGCCGGGCGCAAAACCAAAATCATGGCGGATGCCCCACGCGGAT
>JAFIHO010000076.1 GCA_017849395.1 Hyphomicrobiales bacterium | reverse complement strand
GTCCGTGCTCAATATCGGCAGCCAGAGCAGCACGGCATGGAACGCCATCGCAGGCGTGTGATCCACCGACAACTTCACCCAGACCGCGCGCCAGTCCCACGATCTCGAGGGTGCGGCGCGGCGCTGGTTTCGCGGCCGAAGCCCGCTATTGCAGCAAATACCAAGCCACATCAGCCCCTTGGCAGCGATTGGGCTATCGCTGAGCCCATGCACCCGGCCCGGCGTTAACCAGACTTCCGGCAAGGACGGAACCAAGAGCCATTTTCGGTGTAATCATATCAAAAAGGAGAACCAGAATGTTGATCATTCTGAGTGCCTGGATGGTAGGGATCAACATCGCCACCTTTATCGCTTATGGCGTTGATCGCGTACGGGCCCGCAGCAATCGCCAGAGGATTTCGGAGAAGACTCTGCTAGTCATGGGACTCTGCGGCGGCAGTCCCGGCGCCTACATTGCCCAGCGCGCGCTGCATCACAAGTTGCGCAACACGACATTCCAGCACCAGTTTACCATGATCGTGCTGGTACAGCTGGTTGCGCTGACGATCGTCCTGGTCGCCATGGAGCTGGGTGACTACTCCTTCTACAACCTCTTCCACCGCTCACACGCGGCGTTGCTTTAGGCGCGCATTTTCTCAAGGCAAAGGCGCGCGCCGCCGCGCGCCAGCAACACGTGTGTTCAAACCAGCTTGCCAGCAGGACGCGCGCCACAATATTGCGCAAAAACTCCCTCAAACGGCAACATTGGCTGCGACAAGGAACTTGCCGTGGCAACAGGAAATGTTCCGCGCGCAAACGCCAACGAGAATTGCACGGAACCGCGTTTTGCCGAGACCATGTGCGCCGCCAACATGGTTTTTTTCAGTAAACCTTAGTAAGAGTCATGCCAGTTTGTGACTGACCCACGGGGGCGTGGGAACGGAACAAGGGGCGTAGAATCCAAGTGTCGAGTTTGGTTGGCGCGAGTCGCATGTACTCGGCTTATGGCTGGCGTGTGCTGAACAATGTCTGGAACCCCGGGCCATATACCGAAGGTTCCGACTACACGATCAGCAGCACCTACAACCCCGCCGACCTGACGGCGGGAACCACCTTCACCTGGTCGTTCCCCATGCAGGAAACGGGCGTGCCCATGGCGGTTCGCGCCTACCCGGAAGTCATGTTCGGCCGGATGCCCCATCTGGGCGGCCAGAACGTGACCGACCCCTATGACGTTCTTTCGGTTCAGCTGCGCGATATCGACAAGCTCACCGCCGATTATGATATCGGCTTCAGCGGCTACACCGCCGGTTTCAACGTCGCATACGACATCTGGCTGACCAGCCAGCCGGGCGGCAACCAGACCACGATCACGCATGAAATCATGATCTGGCTGCACAAGGGCGGTTTCAATCCGGGTGGAACCGCCATTGGCACCTATTCCGACTCCAGTTTCTCCGGTACGATCTATTATAAGGCGGTGTCGAACAACACGAACAAGTCACCCTATATCGCGATCGTTGCAAACGCCGATTCTCCCCGCGGCAAGATCGATCTCGCGGCGATCATGCGAATGCTTCAGAGCATGGGCCTGGTTTCGGGGAACGAATATCTGGCCGACATCGAACTCGGCGCGGAAGTCGTCTATGGCGCAGGCTCGCTCACCATCAACAATCTGGACTTCGACATAAAGACCAAAGGCCTGAATGGCCAGGCCGTGGGATACAATGTCTCGGGCGCTGGCGCGGTCCGCACCAGCGGCGGTTCTGGCGACAGCATCAGCTATGCCAATGCGCTTGCGGCGGTCAATATCGACCTTGCATTGAACAACCTGCCCAATGTGCTCAACGGGCTCAACGGGCTGGCCAGCCTGAGCAGTCTTGTCGCGCCGCTCGTGCCCATCCGCTATCTGACCGGTTCGGCTTTCAACGACACGCTGAAGGGCGATGGCGTGCGTCCCATCACCCTGTTCGGCGGCGCCGGCAATGACTTCATGCAGGGCGGGGCGGGCGACGACTATTTCAACGGCGGCGCGAACTTCGATACCGTCAGCTATGAAAACGCCCTTGGCGGCGTGAGAGTGGACCTGTCCGTCACCGGTCCGCAGCAGACCTATGGCGCGGGCATCGATCAGCTTGTCAATGTCGAAAGGCTGATCGGATCGCGTTTCAACGACACGCTGATGGGTGACGATATCCGGGGCGTCAGCCTGTCAGGTGGCGAGGGCAACGACATATTGCGCGGCGGCCCCGGCAACGACTCCTTTGATGGCGGGCCGGGCAACGACATCGTCACTTATGCCAACGCGACCGCTGGCGTGAAAGTCGATCTGTCCATCATCGGACCGCAGAACACCATCGGTGCGGGCTGGGACCAGTTCTTCAACATCGAATATCTGATCGGCTCGCCGTTCGACGACATACTGACGGGTGACGGTGTTCGTGTTGCAAACCTGTCGGGCGGAGCAGGCAACGATAAGCTGACCGGCGGCGCGAACCATGACACGCTGTCGGGCGGGACGGGCTATAACGTCCTGGATGGCCGTGACGGCGTCGATACCGTCCAGTTCGCCGGGCCAAGGTCGTCCTATACATTTACCCGCAATCCCAGCGGCAGCCTGCTGGTAAGCGGCAACGGCGAATCCAGCCTCCTGCGCAACATGGAATTGCTGGCCTTTTCCGATGGGACGATCACCATCGGGCAACTGCCTCAGGCCGAGAATGATTTCAACGGCGACGGGGATGGCGACATCCTGTTCGGCAACACCAACAATCAACTGATGCTCTGGACAATGGACGCCGGACAGATCACCGGCATCAATCCGGTGCAGAGCGCCATTCTGCCCACCACACGACTGGCCGGAACCGGGGATTTCAACGGCGACGGCAACACAGACATCCTCTGGCAGAACACCAATGGCGAAGCCGTCATCTTCCTGATGTCTGGTTCCGCCAAGCTGTTCGCGGGAAGCATAACGCGCACGGATGGCAGCGTGATCAAAAGCCCGGACGGCACGGCGGCCTGGCAGGTGAAGGGTGTGGGAGATTTCGACGGCGACGGAAAGGCCGACATTCTGTGGCAGAACAGCTATAATCAGCTTCAGATCTGGACCATGGATGGCAAGACCATGACCAGCAACCGCTGGATCGGCGCCACCCCGGGAGCGGAATGGACGATCGCCGGTCTGGGCGATTTCAATGGTGACGGCCGCGACGACATTGTCTGGCGCAGCAACACCGGACAGTTGCAGACCTGGCTGATGAACGGTTCCACCAAGCTCGCCACCGGGACGACCGGCAGCATCGGCGCGGCCTGGCAGGTCAAGGCGACCGCCGACTTCAATGGCGACGGCAAGGACGATCTTCTGCTGGGAGCGGACAATGGTCAGGCCGGCATCTGGATGATGAACGGGACCGCCAAGACGGCTACCGGCATGGTGGTCAATGGCGCGGGAACCGTGATCAACAATCCGGGGCCGGACTGGAGCACATGGCGGGTGATGGGCGTGGGCGACATCAATGCCGACGGCAAGGCCGATATCCTGTGGCAGAACGATAGTGGTCAGGTGCAAGCCTGGACCATGGACGGCCACAGACAGCTTGCGGCCACCAATATCGGCAATCCAGGTTCGGGATGGCTGGTCGCGTCTGCCGTTTAAGCCTCGCCGGAATTATTAACCGAGGTCGTTAAGCAGCCTTCCGTGGGGCCCGCCGCCTTGGTCTTCGCTGTCGCATGCCTGGTCGATAGACAGGCCGCGGCGGACGCTCTAAATAGTTCGCACACGCAACATGCGAGCAGCTTATGGCGCTTTTTCCGGCCAGGATCTTCGAGGATGCAGGCCAATATCTGGACAGTTATGCAGAAAAGGTCGCCAAGGCCTTCGCGACCATAGACCGCAACCAGTTGCGTGCCGCGGCAACCTGCCTCAGGGAGGCCATTTACGCGGATCGCGCGATCTTTTCCTGCGGCAATGGCGGGTCCTGCGCCATCGCGAACCATCTGGTCTGCGACTATTTAAAGGGTGTGCAGAGTGGAACGCCCATCAAGCCGCGGGTCGGCAGCCTTTCGACCAACCTGGAAACCATCACCGCGATCGCCAATGACATCTCCTATGACGAGGTGTTCGCATTTCAACTGCGCAGCCTGGGCAAGCCCGGCGATGTGCTGATCGCAATCTCCTCGTCAGGAAACTCTCCCAACATTCTGAGCGCCATCGGCTGGGCGCGCGAGAACGGGCTGCGCACCATCGCGATGACCGGGTTCGAGGGTGGCAAGGCGCGTTCGCAGGCGGAGATAGCGCTGCATGTTGACGCAGAGAATTACGGCGTCGTCGAGGACGTCCATCAGTCGTTGATGCACATGCTGGCGCAGTATCTGAGGCAAAATCACCTGACCGATCCCTCCGCGATGGGGAGAATCAAATTTTGAGCCGGGAAGCGCCATGAATATCATCATCACCGGCGCTGCCGGTTTTATCGGAAGCCATCTGGCGGACCGATTACTCGAACGCGGCGACAGCGTTCTCGGCATCGATAATTTCGCGCGCGGGACGCGCGAGAATCTTGCCGCCGCGCTGACCAATCCCCGCTTCAGGCTGCTGAGTTGCGACCTTGCCAACGATGCGGCCGTGCAGGCGGTCATCGATCCGCTTGTCGAAGGACAGGGGTTCGGCGCGGTATGGCATCTGGCCGCCAATTCCGACATTCCCGCCGGCGTGGCCGATCCCGGTGTGGACCTGAAGGACACATTCCTCACCACCTACAATATCCTCAACCTGATGCGCCGCCATGGCATGAGCGAGATCGCCTTTGCCTCCACATCGGCAGTCTATGGCGAGCACAAGGAGCAATTGGTCGAGACATTGGGACCGCTGCTCCCGATCTCGAATTACGGCGCCATGAAACTGGCGAGCGAAGGCGCCATTAGTGCAGCGGTCGAATCGCATTTCAAGCGCGCCTGCATTTTCCGCTTTCCTAATGTCGTGGGCAGCCGGGGCACCCATGGCGTAATTTACGACCTGCTCGGCAAACTGTCTGGCAGACCGAATACCCTGGAAGTGCTGGGAGATGGCACCCAGAAGAAGCCATATCTGCACGTCTCCGAACTGGTCGAGGCGATGTTGTTCATCTGGGACAAGGCGCCGGATAAGATTGCACTCTACAATATCGGGCCCGAAGACGAAGGCGCGAAAGTATCCACCATCGCCCAGACTGTCGTCGATGTATCGGGGCGCGGGGTTCCGCTGCAATTCACAGGCGGCGACCGGGGCTGGGTGGGTGACGTTCCGCGCTTCTTCTATTCGGTCGAGAAACTGGCCAAGCTGGGATGGCGGCCCCGCATGAAATCCGAACAGGCGGTGCGGCGCGCGGTAGAGGAACTGGCGGTAGAGCGTGGAATCACCCCGTGATGCAATTGATCATCCTGGCGGGCGGCGGCGGCACACGGCTCAAATCCGTCTCCGGCAACCTGCCTAAGCCGTTGGTGGAAGCCGCCGGAGTTCCCTTGCTGGGCCGCCAGCTGTTCCAGGCCGCGCAATCCGGCGTCGTCAGCGAAGTGCTGGTGCTCACCGGCTATGGCGCACCGCAGATCGAAGCCTATGTACTCGGCACTGATTTCGGCATCGGCGTCTCCTGCCTGGCCGAACCGGTTGCGCGCGGCACGGCGGGCGCGGTGTATGACGCCATGACGCGGCTGCAACCGGAATTCCTGGTGATGTATGCCGATACCGTCAATGAAATAGACTTGGCGCGCTTCCAGAGATTCCATGCGGAGCAAGGCGCGGATGCGTCGCTGTTCCTGCATCCGAACGATCATCCGGCCGATTCCGACCTGGTCGAAACCGATGACACGGGCCACATCACTGACTTCCATCCCTACCCCCATCCGGAAGGCGCGGAACTGCGGAATCTGGTGAGCGCGGCCGTATATGTAATCCGGCGCGACAGCCTGATGGGGCTGACCGGCCTGCCGGAGAAGCCGGATTTCGGCAAGCATGTGTTTCCAGCCATGCTACGCGCCGGACGGCGTCTAGCGGGTTACAATAGCCCCGAATATATCAAGGATGCGGGCACGCCGGAGCGGCTTGCCAAAGTGTCGACGGACATCGTCTCGGGCCTAGCGGCCAGCCGTTCGCTGCGCGCGCCCGCAGCGGCTGTGTTCCTGGACCGGGACGGCGTGCTGAACCGGAGCGACGGACACATCGACACACCGGAGAAGCTAGTACTGATTCCTGGCGTTGCGGCGGCGCTGAAGCGGCTCAACCGTTCGCCATTCCGCACCGTGATCGTGACCAACCAGCCGGTGATCGCGCGCGGCGAAGCGAGTCTTCAGACCCTGCGGCGCATCCATAACCGGCTGGACACGGAGCTTGGCAAGGACGGCGCCTATGTCGACGCGCTGTATTTCTGTCCGCACCATCCCGATTCTGGATTTCCTGGCGAGATGCACGAACTCAAGATCGACTGCGATTGCCGCAAGCCCCGGACCGGCATGGTCGCAAAGGCCGCATCCGATCTCAATATCGCGCTGGACAGATCCTGGATGGTGGGAGATACGACTTCGGACATCGAGATGGCACGGCGCGCGGGATTGCGCGCAATTCTGGTGCGGACCGGCGAGGGCGGCCGGGACGGCAAGCACAAGGCCGAACCGGATTTCATGGCAGACGATCTGGCGCAGGCCATAGACATCATTTTGCAGAACTGACGAAACAGCATATTCATTAAGTAGCTATGTCGCCAACTCTTGCTGGAAGCTGATCCATGATCGTCACGCAAACACCATTGCGCTTCAGTCTTGTCGGCGGGGGAAGCGATCTTCCAGGCTTCTACCGCGAGCATCCCGGCGAGGTCCTGACAACCAGCATTGCCAAATACATCTACATTACGGTGAATGACCGCTTCGACCATACCGTGCGCGTCAGCTACTCTAAGACGGAAGAGGTCGATAGTTCCGCGGATGTGGAGCACCCAATCGTTCGCGCAGCGCTGTCCAAGCTGGGCATTCGGGGCGGCATTGAGATCACCTCGATCGCCGACATCCCATCCCGCGGCAGCGGCCTTGGCTCATCGAGCGCCTTCTGTGTCGGCCTGCTGCACGCCTTGCACGCCTATCAGGGCCGCTATCGTTCCAAGACCGAACTGGCGGCCGAGACCTGTGAGATCGAGATCGACCTACTGCGCGAACCGATCGGAAAGCAGGATCAGTACGCCGCTGCGATCGGAGGGCTCAACCTGATCCGTTTCAACTCCGACGAGAGTGTGGAAGTTGAGCCGGTGGCGGCGCGGCCGGAAGTCATAAAAGCACTCCAGGGATCCATGCTGATGTTCCACACCGGTATTTCGCGCTCGGCCTCAGCGATCTTGCAGCAGCAGAACGAAAACATGGCTAGCGACAGAACCAAGATGGACACATTGCGCAGGATGGCGGCCATGGCCCCGATGCTGCGCAAAGAGATCATAAACGGCAACGCGCGCGCGGTCGGCGAGGTGCTGCATGAAAGCTGGATGCTGAAGAAAAGCCTGACTAGGGCAATCTCCAACGGCGACATAGACGATGCCTATGACCGAGCCCTGAAGGCCGGCGCGCAGGGTGGCAAGCTGCTGGGTGCTGGCGGCGGCGGATTTCTTGTCTTTTATGCGGACCCAGAGCGCCACGAAGACATCAAGACGGCCCTGGGCGACATGCGCCATGTGCCTTTCGCTTTCGAGCATCTGGGCACACGCATAGCATTTTATCAGCCTAGCAAGCTGTCCTGAACCGGCGACAGAGAATTTCATAGAGCGCGGGTGAGACGCCGCGGCCCTGTCCGGGCCGCCCTCCGTTCAGCCTTTGACAGCCCGGCGGCGCCTGGACAAGATAAGGCCCGCAACGCCCGCACCGAACAGCGACAACGACAGCGGCTCAGGCACAAAGACCAGGGAATATGTCGGCATGGTGATTGTGTCGGTAAGACGCCAGCTCAGGATATCCTGCTGCTGCCAGCCGCCACCGGTTGCGCCGGTGAAACCGGTATACACATTGGTCGTGCCCAGAATGCTAGCGATGTCGATGAAGTAGTTATTGACGACCTGCGACGTTACACCCATCGCCGGATCAAGCACCGAGACATTCAGTTGCTTGGTCAGCCCGTCATAGGCGATATTTGCGGTCCAGATATTGCCGTTGGCCATGCATCCGGCCGATACCGAGGCGCAGGCAGTCTGGCCGTATGGCGCAGCGGCGGCGAGGTTGGAAAGGAACCCCTTGGTGTCGATGGCGACATGGTTGCCATTAATGTCCAAGGTCCCGGTGTTGTAGTAGGTGTCGAACTCCACCGCCAAGCTGAAAGCACTCGAACTGCTGTAGCCCAGCGTTCCGCCGGTTTTGAGAGGATTTGCGGTATCGGCGGCAAGGAAGAAGGTGAAACCATCCGCCGCGCCCACGCCGCCCGGGTTGGACATGCGGAACTGGAACTGGGTGCTGAAAGTTCCCCCCGCGCCCAGCGCCACGGCATTGGTGGTGTAAGCCACACCGCTCACCAACTTGGCCGAGGGCGTCAATTGCAGCACCCCTGGGATCGAGGCGTTGGCGGCGCCGAACAGAGTCAGGCCCGCCGTGCTGGAGAAGTCGCTGTAATCAATCAGTGTCGCATGGGCTGCGCTTGACGCAAAAACGGACAGTCCCAGCGCTACCATACCGGCGGCGAGGTGTTTTCTCACAGTCGTAGTCCTTGGCTCCACTCGGCTGCGCTGGTGACCGGTACTTTGGAACTTTGCAGCCGAAGCTCTCTTCGGCGGCGCAGCCCATAAAAGGCGCTCGTCTTCGCAGCTCATTCACACTACAGAGCCGTTATTTTCGTGCAACAGTAAAAGACTTCATCATCGTACCAATCTGGAGGAATGGTTACTATGGGGCCACACTAATCACCGTATACGGAACTTTTTCGCTTCACGCGTGATGATGGACCTTCGGTGTGCCCGTCACCCGCTTCTCCAGTTCGCGCAACAACACATAGAAGACTGGCGTCAGGCCGAGGCCAAAGCAGGTCACGCCCAGCATGCCGAAGAACACGGCCACGCCCATGGCCTGACGCATCTCGGCGCCCGCGCCCGACGACATCACCAGCGGCACCACGCCCATAATGAAAGCAAAGCTGGTCATCAGGATCGGACGCAACCGCAGCCGCGCCGCTTCGATGGCGGCCTGGACCGTGGTGCGGCCCTGGATCTCCAGCTCGCGCGCAAACTCCACGATCAGGATGGCGTTCTTGCAGGCCAGACCAATCAGCACAAATAATCCGATCTGGGTGAAGATGTTATTGTCACCACCGGTCAGCCACACGCCAGTGATGGCCGACAGCAGGCACATGGGCACGATCAGGATGATGGCCAGCGGCAGGAACAGGCTTTCATACTGGGCGGCCAGAACCAGGAAAACCAGCAGCACGCAGATGGGGAATACCAACAACGCCGTGTCGCCCGCCAGAATCTGCTGGTAGGTCAGGTCGGTCCATTCAAAGCTGATGCCTTTGGGCAAGGTCTCGTTGAGAATCTTGATGATCGCGGCCTGGGCCTGGCCCGTCGAATAGCCGGGCGCGGGTGCGCCATTGAGATCGGCGGAGCGGAAACCGTTATAGCGCAGCGCGCTGTCGGGGCCGGTGGTTTCGGACACATCGATTAGCGCGCCTAGCGGCACCATCTGGCCGTCCACATTCTTCACCTGAAGACGCAACATGTCGTCGGGGCGTGAGCGGAACTGGCTGTCGGCCTGTGCGATCACCTGATAGGTGCGGCCGAAGCGGTTGAAGTCGTTGACATAGATGGAGCCCAGATAGGTCTGCATCGTGTCGAACACATCCTGCACATTGACGCCGAGCTGCTGCGCCTTGGTGCGGTCGAGATGGGCGAACAGCTGCGGCACGCCAATGTTGAAGTTGGAGAACACGCCGGTCAGTTCGGGCGTCTTCCAGGCTTTCATCTGGACTTCCATCATCGCCTTGTTGAGGGCGGCATTGCCCTGATCCGTCGTGTCCTCGACCTGCAGCTTGAAGCCGCCGATGGTGCCGAGCCCCTGCACGGGCGGGGGCGGAAAGATGGCGATGATCGAGTTCTGGATGCCGGCATATTTCTGCTGCAGCCGTCCTGCGATCGCCATGCCCGACAGGTCGGAGGAATGGCGCTTGTCGAACGGCTTCAAGCCGACGAACACGATGCCCGCCGAAGGCGAATTGATGAAGCCATTGATGGACAGACCGGGGAACGCGATGGCGTTCTCTACGCCGGGGTCTTTCAGCGCGATATCCGACATCTCGCGGATCACCGCTTCGGTCCGGTCCAGGGTGGCGCCCTGCGGAAGCTGCGCGAAGCTGACCAGATACTGCTTGTCCTGGGTAGGCACGAAGCCGGGCGGCACCATCTGGAAGCCGGCCCAGGTCAGGCCCAGCAGCACGGCATAGACGATCATCGCACCCGACTTGCGGCGCAGCACGCCGGTCACGCCGCGGCCATAGGCTTCGCCGCTGGCGCGGAACAGATTGTTGAAGCGTGCGAAGAACGGCCCCAGCAGCTTGTTCATGCCGCGTGCCAGCGCATCCTTGGGCGCACCATGGCCTTTCAGCAGGGTGGCGGCCAGGGCGGGCGACAAAGTCAGAGAATTGAAGGCGGAGATGATCGTCGAGAAGGCGATGGTCAGCGCGAACTGACGATAGAATTCGCCGGTCAACCCGCTGATGAAGGCGATCGGCACGAACACGGCGCAGAGCACCAGCGCGATGGCGATGATGGGACCCGTGACTTCGGTCATGGCTTTCAGCGTCGCATCGCGTGGGGAAAGACCCGTCTCGATGTTGCGCTCCACATTCTCCACCACCGCGATGGCATCATCGACCACGATGCCGATGGCCAGCACCAGTCCGAACAGCGACAGCGCGTTGATCGAGAAGCCGAACAGGAACATCGCCGCGAAGGTGCCGACGATGGAGACCGGCACCGCCAGCAGCGGGATGATCGAGGCGCGCCAGGTCTGGAGGAACAGAATGACCACCAGCACCACCAGCGCCACGGCTTCCAGCAAGGTGTGCACCACCGCCTTGATGGAATCGCGCACGAACACGGTGGGGTCGTAGACGATGGAGTAGGTCAGGCCTTGCGGAAAATTCTTCGACAATTCCGCCATGGTGGCGCGGACATTGTCGGATATCTGGATGGCGTTGGAGCCGGGGGCCTGGAAGATCGGGATCGCCACCGCCTGTTTGTTGTTGAGCAGGGAGCGCAGACCATATTGCGAAGCGTCAATCTCCACCCGCGCCACGTCGCGCAGCAGGGTGACGACGCCGCCGTCACGCTTGACCACAATGGTCTCAAACTGGGCCGGATCGCTGAGACGGCCTTCGACATTGATGGGAAGCTGCAACTCGCCCCCCTTGCCATAGGGCGGCCCGTTGATGACGCCCGCCGCGACCTGGACATTCTGGCTGCGGATCGCATTGACCACCTCGCGGGCCGTCATGCCCCGTTCGGCGATCTTTCGCGGATTCAGCCAGACGCGCATGGCATAATCGCCCGAGCCGAACATGCGCACATCGCCGACGCCTTCGATCTTGGCGAGGCGGTCCTTGACGTTCAGCACCGCGTAATTGCGCAGATACAGCATGTCATAGCGGCCATCCGGCGAATTCAGATGCACCACCATGGTCAGGTCGGGTGAGGATTTGGCGGTGGTGACGCCCAGGCTGCGAGTCACCTCGGGCAGGCGCGGCAACGCCTGGTTCACGCGATTCTGCACCAGCTGCTGCGCCAGGTTGGGATCGGTCCCCAGCTTGAAGGTGACGGTCAGGGTCAGGGTCCCGTCGCTGGCAGCCTGGGACGACATATAGAGCATGTCCTCCACGCCATTGATCTGCTCTTCCAGCGGCGTCGCCACAGTCGAGGCAATGGTCTCCGGATTCGCGCCGGGAAACTGGGCGATCACAATCACCGAGGGCGGCACGACCTCGGGATATTCCGAGATCGGCAACCGCGTCATGGCGATCAGGCCGGCCAGGAAAATGACAACAGAAATCACCCCGGCAAAAATCGGCCGGTCGACGAAGAATTTCGACAGGTTCACGTCAGGCTCCCGTTATTGGGATTTATTTTTCAGTTCGAAGCAGAGGCTCCGGCGGACTGAGGGGCGACTTCCGCACCGGGCGCGATCTTCTGCACCCCATCCACGATCACCTTCTCGCCGGGCTTGAGGCCGGACAGCACGATCCGCTGGCCGTCCACCGTCTGGCCCAGATGCACCTCGCGATATTCGGCCTTGTTGCCCGCGCCTACCGCATAGACAAAGCGTTTGCTCTGGTCGTTGCCGATGGCGCGTTCCGGCACCAACAGCGCATTGTTCACCGCGCGGCCGCCCGGCCGCGCCGGCACGAACATGCCCGCGACGAGGCTGCCATCTTCATTGGGAAAGCGCGCGCGCGCGCGAAGGGTGCCCGAACCGACCGTGATGTGATTGTCGAAGCTTTCGATCGTGC
>JAFIHO010000075.1 GCA_017849395.1 Hyphomicrobiales bacterium | reverse complement strand
CGTGCTGGCCGGGTTGGCGGCGGAAGTGGTGCTGTCGCTGGGCCTCTATCCGCTGCTGCCGTACCGGGTGCCCTTGCCCGTTGTGATCGCCTCGCGGCAGTTGCGCGATTCCACCGCCGATGTGCTGCCTATCACCCAATTGGGTGGTGTCGCATTCGGGGCGCGGGTGCTGGTGCTGGCGGGCATGGATGCGACACAGGCCTCTGCCGCGGTGATCGCCGATCTGACGGCTGAAAGTTTCGCGCAGGGTCTTTATGTCCTGGCGGGTGTTGTCGCCAGCCTGTCGCTGCTGAACCAGAGCGAGATTCTGTCGCCTTATGTTGGCGCGATGCTGGGCGGTGCGCTGTTTCTGTCGCTGGGCAGTATCGGCTTTGCCGTGGCGCAGCTTGTGGGCGGGCGCTGGGTGGACCGGATTTGCGAGAGACTTTTCTCCGGGGGGCAGACCCTGGGTTTTCATGCGGCGGTTCATGCCATCTACCGGCGGCACGGACGGATCGCTCTGTCCATCGCGCTGCAATTCGCGGGCTGGATTGCCAGCGGGCTGTGGCTGTGGGTGATGCTGCGGGCAATGGGGATCGCGGCGGATGTGCGGACGGCCATCGCCATCCAGGCCCTGATCGAGGGATTGCGCAGCGCCACGGTTTTCATTCCCGCTGCGGTGGGCGTGCAGGAGGCGGGCTTCGCGCTGCTGGCGCCGGTGTTCGGCCTATCGCCGGAAAGCGGGCTGGCCCTGTCCTTGCTGCGGCGTGCGCGCGACGTCGTGGTGGCGGTGCCGGTGCTGCTGCTGTGGCAATGGGCGGAAGGCCGCCGCGCCGCCAGCGCCTAGCAAGGCACGGAAAACACGCGATTTTCCCGGACCGTGCGCGCGTCCTGCAACCATTCGGTAAGCAAGGACCTTAAGCGTCCGTAAATGACGGGCCTGTAAAACACGCGACACAAACTTTTGCAGCCGCCAACAAGCTTCGCCGGCAGGGCCGGGCCCATAAAGCTCCACAAGGTGGCACGTGCCGATTTCCTATCTCGCCACCAAACAGATCGGGGCGTTGGCGCCCACCATCATCCACTCGCTGTCCACCACCCAGATCGCGTCGCTGAGCTCGGCGCAGGTCCAGATGCTGCCCTGATCAGGCCAGGTCGATGGCGTGGGTCTTCAGGTCCGCCAGCGCGCAATATTCCAGCGCGCCTTCATGGGTGGCGCGCAGCACGACACGCGGCGCCTGTCCCGCCTCGAATGCTTCCTGCCAGCGCGGCGCGCACAGGCACCAGCGGTCGCCCGGCTTGAGACCGGCAAAACCATAGGCCGGGGCGGGCGTGGACAGATCGTTGCCGCGCGATTTGGAGAAGGCGAGAAATTCCTCCGTCATCACGGCGCAGACGGTGTGGCTGCCGATATCGTCGGCGCTGGTGTCACAGCAGCCATTGCGAAAGAAGCCCGTCACCGGATTGACGGAGCAAGGCTCGAGCGGTCCGCCGAACACATTGCGCGAAGGCCGTGGCCCGCGCCCGAAGCCGCGCGGTTCGATCGACATGCTATTTGTCCTTCGTCAGCGGCGGATACCAGTGCAAATTGCCCGGCCGCGCATTGATCGCCAGTCTGGTCGCGGTCGTCGTGCCGGTTGCGTTCACCCGATGCCAGCGCCCGATGGGCTTGTACACCACATCGCCTTCCTCGGCAGTGAACAGCGGCACGCCCTCCAGCAGGAATTGCTCCTTGCCTTCCAGCACGAACCAGAAGCCGGGATGGTCGGCGCGGAACTGCCCGATCTCGGTCGGCGGCGGGGTGGGCACCGGCGCGCCCCGGAACATCTCCACCTGGAAATAGGGATCGCGGATGAAATTGCGCGGCGGGGCCCTGCCGTCCCGCACAATGTCTTTCTCGAAATCCAGATAAGGCCGGTTCACATCGTCATAGCCGCCGCGCGTGCGGATGCTGGCGCGTACATATTCGACTCCCGGTATGGGCTTTGGCGTCTCGCCGATGGGATAGGCGGGCCTGGTCGTCGGCCGCACTTCAAAGCGCAGCGCGGGGCCATCGCCCACCGCTTCCAGGCTGAAGGGCACCAATGGCGGCACCTGCACCAGGAAACCCTTGGTGGCGATAAAAGGCTGCTGGCCCTCGATGCTGAAGCGGATGCTGCCGCCGCGCACGATGAAGAATGTGCGGTCGTCGGCATAGAAGATGCGGTCGGTCTTCTGGCCGGGAGCCATCGAAACATAGGCGGCGAGGAATTCGTCCGTCAGCGCCACCAACTCCGTCCAGTCGGACTGGCCGCGATGCCGCGCCTGGATGTCCGCGAATTTCGTCAGCGGTTTGTTGGGTTCGATATAGGGCCGCTGCGCGGGACGCGGTGCCCAGGCTTCGAAAGGCTGGGGCTGCCCTGCTGGCGCATGTTCCTGCGCCGCGAGCGGCATCATCCCGGCCACCAGCCCCGCCAGGCCGCAAACCCACATTCGCAAACTCATGCTTGTTCCCTGTCGGCTGTCCGAACTTATTGTTTGATTTCCGCCGGCGTGCCGTCCAGCGGGCAGTCCATGAAGATGGCGACCAGTGCATCGCCGGTTTCGGGTTTCGCGGCGTCATAATGCACGCCGCGCGTCAGGTCGGTGACCACCGAGCCTTTCGGAAAAGGCACCATGTTGTTGACCGTGTCATAGACGTTGCTGGTGCTGACCCACCATGTGCCTTCCATCACCACGGCATAGCGGGCGCGGGAATGAAAATGCGGGCGGCTGAAATGGCCGACATGCCAGCGGATCAATTCCAGACAGGGGCCTTCCTTGTCCCGCGCACCGATGGGCCAGGCCTGGTCGCTGGCTTCGCCTTTCTGCCACTGGATCTGATCGGGCGTCAGACCGACGGCGCGGGTCGGATCGATCGTGGCGGCAAAGCCGGGGGCAAGGGCAAGCAGGAATGACGATGCCAGAAGCACGGTACGGATCATGAAAGCCTCCCATATCGTTTTGCCGTCACCATACCGGCCCCGTCGCCGCTTTTCCATGGTGCGGGCCTATCCGGCGTGCGCGAATTGCGCT
>JAFIHO010000074.1 GCA_017849395.1 Hyphomicrobiales bacterium | reverse complement strand
GCGGCCTGGGCGGGCAAGCGGTTGCCCACCGAGTTTGAATGGGAAGCGGCCAGCGGCGGGTTCGCGTATGGCGATGTGTGGGAATGGACGCGTTCGTCCTACGATCCCTATCCGGGCTTCAAGCCGTTCGACGGCGTGGCGGCGGAATATAATGGCAAGTTCATGGTCGGCCAGCTTGTGCTGCGCGGCGGTTCGGTGGCGACGCCGGAAGGCCATATGCGTCCGACCTACAGAAACTTTTTTCCGCCGGGCGCGCGCTGGCAGTTCAGCGGCATAAGACTGGCGGAGGACGCGTGAGCGCGCGGCTTTATTTTGGATGCCCTACCGCTTCGCTGCTTGAGGGCGGGCGCAGGCAGTTCAGCGGCATAAGACTGGCGGAGGACGCGTGATGGATGCCCGTATCGCACTGGCGACGCCCCTGTCCCAACGCCGCCCCGACGATTTCGCGCGGGACATGATCGCGGGCCTGTCGAAAACGCCCAAGGAAATTTCCTGCAAATATTTCTACGACGCCGAAGGCTCGCGCCTGTTCGAGGCGATCTGCGATCTGCCGGAATATTATCCGACCCGCACCGAGACGGCGCTGCTGAAAACCCATGCGGAAGAAATCGCGGCGCTGATCGGGCCGGAAGCCGAGATCGTGGAGTTCGGCGCGGGCGCGCTGGCCAAGGTGCGGTTGCTGCTGGACGCCCTGGACAGGCCGCGCGGCTATACGCCCATCGATATTTCCGGCGATTATCTGATGGAGGTGACGCGGCAACTGGCGGCGGATTATCCGGCGCTGGCGCTCAATCCGCTGGCGGCGGATTTCACCCTGAAGCTGGCGATCCCCGCCATGCCCGGCGCGCGGCGGCGGGCGGGATTTTTTCCCGGCTCCACCATCGGCAATTTCCGCCCCGATGGAGCGGCGGCGCTGTTGCGGCAGATGCGCGCCAGCCTGAATGGCGGCGGGCTTCTGATCGGGGTCGATTTGGTTAAGGATCCGGCGCGGCTGCATGCCGCTTACAATGACCCCGCGGGCATCACCGCGGCGTTCAACAGGCATCTGTTGCTGCGCGCCAATCGCGAGCTGGGCGCGAATTTCGATCCGCAGGCTTTTGCGCACTATGCGCCTTACAATGTCGCGCTGCACCGTGTGGAGATGTATCTGGTCAGCCTGAAGCGCCAGGCGGTTACGCTGGCGGGACGCCGTTTCGAGTTCGCCGCGGGCGAGCCCGTGCATACCGAGGATTCGCACAAATACACGCCGGACGGCTTCCGCGAGATGGCGGCGCGGGCGGGATTTGCGCCGCGCGCGATGTGGCGCGATGCCGATGGTCTGTTCAGCCTGCATTGGCTCGAGAGCGCCTGACGCGGCGTTTTGGCCCCCTTTAGCTTGCGGACGCGCTGTGCCAATCTCCCGCCCGATCTGGGGAGAAATCCATGCGTTTTCCGATAGCCGCCCTTCTTCTGGCCTGCGCTGCGAGCGCGGCTTCCGCGCAGGCGCCAGCGCCGCCGGACCAGGTCTATGACATTCCGCCGGGCAGCAAGGACCAGTCGGTGATCCTGCTGAAGCGCGACTTCAAGCCGGGCGAAAGTGCGGGCCCGCATATCCATCACGGCGTGGAAATCACCCAGGTGCTGAGCGGCACCTTCGAGATCACCCAGGCGGGCGGCAAGACGCAGGTCGTCAAGGCGGGCGGCAGCTTCCTGGTGCCGCGCGAGATTCCGCATGACGCCAAGAATATCGGCAGCGACGCCGGACGGCTGGCGATCACCTTCGTGGTCGACAAGGGCAGCGCGCTGCGCAGCCCGGTCGATGCCTCGGCCGTGAAATAGGCTACTCCATGCTTTTTCCTGATCGCTTCAAGGGCCGCACGGCCATTGTCACAGGCGGCGCTTCGGGCCTTGGCCTGGAAACCGCCAAACGCCTTGTCGCGGAGGGCGCGAAGGTCTCGTTGTGGGACCTGAAGCCCGATGCGCTGGAAGCGGCGAAGAAGGCGACGGGCGCGGCCCATGTCGCCGCTGTCGATGTCGCCGATCCCGATGCGGTGGCGAAGGCCGCGCAGGATACCAAGGCGGCGCTGGGCCGTATCGATATCCTGGTCAACAGCGCGGGCATCACCGGCATGACCGTGCCTTTGATCGAGTTCTCGATCGAAAGCTGGAAGAAGGTGATGGACGTCAATGTGAACGGCATCTTCTATTGCTGCCGTTCGGTGGTGCCGATCATGCTGGAGACCGGCTATGGCCGCGTCGTCAACATCTCGTCGGTGGCGGGCAAGGAAGGCAATCCCAACGCATCGGCCTATTCCACGTCCAAGGCGGCGGTGCTGGGCCTGACCAAGTCGCTGGGCAAGGAACTGGCGACCAAGAACATTCTGGTGAACGCGGTGACGCCCGCGACTTTCGACAGCCCGATCCTGGACGGCGTGCCGCAAAGCCATATCGACTATATGCGCTCGCGCATTCCGATGGGGCGGCTCGGCGAATCCGCAGAGATCGCCGCGCTGGTGTGCTGGCTGTCGAGCGAGGAATGTTCCTTCTCGACCGCCGCGACGTTTGATACGTCGGGTGGACGGACGACATACTGAGCTGTCATCCGCCAAAGCAAGATGGCGGGCGTCCCGTGTGCGGCGGCTTCATTTTTCTCACCGGTACGCGACTGGGGAAGACCCGCCTCAGGCGTCGAGGCAATGGCGGCGGGCAACATCGGGTTCGACGCCGATAAACTCCGCACCTTTGCCTGTCCCACGGACGCCGTGAGCGGGGTGACGCCGTCCGGCGGTTCTGATGTCCCGACCGCCCGGAAAAGCCTTTTGTCACCCTGTCCAACGCAGGTGCACGCGAGTTTGCACCTTGTCCTGTATGGCCTCGCGGTGGCATTACATGCTGTCCTCGGCGCTTCAATACGTGTGAACAAATAGAGAACAAAACCTCGCATTTCAAGCCCGCGCCGCGAATTTCATGATTTGAACACGTACGGGTCATCAAACCTGCTGATGGCTAAAGTCCGGCAAATTGCGTTCGATAGACACGTTGTGAATTAGGGACTGTTGCTCCTGTAACCGTATCTCCGTCGCAGGGGTTTTGAAGTCACCGCGAACACCGGCGACAAATGCTCAGTCTCGCAGAGAAATGTTCGACGCCCATACTCGAGATTCTGGCTCTGGAACCCCCTGTCGCCTGAGTGCATCAACAAATGCCTCGTACATCACCCATGAAAACTGCGATGGCCCGATAATGACTCGCTCCAGGCATTTACTTAAATCGAGATCAGCTAAGTCTGGGGAAATTGCGCCATCAAAAGGGACCTTCAATATCTTTTGCGGAACGCCACCAAGTACCTCGAAACTCTGTTCAAGCAATTTGGACGGGCCGAAGATCGGGCTATAGACTCCACGCCATTCTCTCTCTTCCCAGAAACCTTCATGCTTTAAGCAGCAGGTCGCGGTTAGCAGCATGTTGAATAGCCAGCCTTTGACTTCATCAGGTGGCAACGAGCGGAGAAATGCTGCCTCGCGCGCGATGTTGCCCATCACTTCAGCGGGAAGATTTTGAGCGGCCGCCTCACTGAGATAGGTAACAGGATTAAACATCACTCCAAGAGCGAAGGTTGCTGGGGAATACCAGGGCACCGAAAAGACCAGAGCTGCTCGGGCCGAGTTGGTTGCAAAGGCGCGCCACATCGAGAGCCGCCCGAGGTTGTCTTCTTCGGCGAAATGCTCAGTTACCGACACAATATGTGTTTTCAGGCTGATGTCGCGCCAAAACTGGTCGAAAAGATCAATCGCCTGTTTCGCAACGCCGGGCACCACTGCATCCACAACGGCGTAAAACGCATCCCGTCGCGCTGAATCACTAAAGTAATGAAGCAGACAATCATAACCCATCTGCACTTCTCTGTAGTCACTCATGCAAGTCGTGCTGCGCATCCACAAACGCTTGCTATTTATGATCTTCAACGCGTTCTCCGCGGAGGTGTAATGGCAAAACCTACCGCGATTGCCAGCGGCCTCCGCTGCGCCAGGATTGTCGTGTTGCCTCTTGCGCTCACGGGCGGCCCTGGCCCTTGGCATGAAAATCGATTCTAGCCGGACCACCTGAGCAATTTGCTCGGGGGAAAGAACCGTAGCAGCCAGTTGCAAGTTCTCTCCCACGTCGTCGCCTCCATCCCTTGATCAAAAGCACGTTTCATTTGGAAGCGGCGAAAAATGCCGGCCCTTGGTGTTCCCAACACCGAACGCAACGGAGGAATTAGAAGAATTAGGGTCAGAGTGGATTTCACTGCTGACGCGCCCACATCCCCGATTAAATGTCAGGCTACGCCCAAGGCGGTCGAATATCCACTCTGAGCCTAATTTTTCTTCTCCTCCTCCCCTTGAGGGAGGGTCGAAACTTTCGAAGCAAAGCGCAGCAAATTTCGGGGAGGGGTCGGCGCTTTAGCGCCGCCAGTCTCGCGGAAATATATGAGCAGGGTGGCATCGCGAACGCGCTTCGCGCGTTCGACCCCGCCCCGAAAAGCGCTGAGCGCTTTTCGACCCCACGGCCTCGCTCCGCTCGGCGGCCGCTACGCTGTCGCGATCGGACCCCTCCAGG
>JAFIHO010000073.1 GCA_017849395.1 Hyphomicrobiales bacterium | reverse complement strand
CCGACCCTGTCTTTCCCATGGGAAAGCACGATCGCCGATTTGGGCCTGTCGCCGCCCACAAAAGAAAGAAGCGAAGGACCAGGCTGATGCCCATGACCACATCCCGCCGTTCTTTTCTACTGGGCAGCACGGCCATCTTCGCCATGCCGGCCTTCTCGCAATCCATGCCCGCCATCGACATCACGACACCGATGGACCCGCCGGAATGGGCGCTGCTGGAGCGGCAACTGCTGGACGCCAACACCCGCGCCTGCGAACAGTTCTTTGCGCGCTATTTCAATGCCGAGACGGGCTATCTGGAAACCACGCCGCGCTGGGGCGGTGACGACGGCCCGGACGACGCGCCGGAAAACATGAATGACTGGCCGCACATCTACCAGCTCGGCGGCGGCGACATCATCAAGACCCTGGTGGAGAAGGGCTATGAAGGCCATGTCCGCCAATACACCGAAGCGAAGACCACCGAGGTGCCCTTCGCGAAGGACGGGATGTACTACAAGGAATTCCCGGTGATGATGGACTGGCAGCACAATGCCGAAGGCCTGTCCACCTTCAACCTGATGGGTTTGATGGACCCTTACAGCCCCAGGTGGCGCGATCGTGTGCGCCGCTTCGCCGGGTTCTATGACGGCAGCGATCCCGGTGCGCCGAACTACGACAAGAAGCTCAAGATCATCCGCAGCATGTTCAACGGCTCGCGCGGTCCGTTGATGCGCAACGCCACGGCGCTGGACTGGACAGGCGATTCCATCGACATCGAGAACCGCTTCCCGTCATTGGGCCATGGCGAAGCGAACTACCAGATGATGCTGGATCACTTCAAGGAATACACCGAGACGATGGGCGATCATCCGCTCAATCTGTCGGCCACCGAACTGGCGCTCAACGCCTACATGCTCAGCCACGAACAGCGCTACAAGGATTGGCTGCTGGAATATGTCGATGCCTGGGCGGAACGGGCAAGGGCCAACAACGACATCCTGCCCAGCAATGTCGGGCGCGACGGGGTGATCGGCAGCGATGCGGGCGGCAAATGGTATGGCGGCACCTATGGCTGGGCCTTCTCGCCCATCGTGCCGCAAACCGGCAAGCCGGAAGACCGCAACCGGGTCGTGCTGGCCTGTGTCGCGTTCTTCACCGCCTATCTGATCTCGGGCGGCGACGACAAATATCTGGATGTCTGGCGCAAGCAGACCGACCGCATCAATGCACAGTCCAAAATGGTGGACGGAAAAATGTCCGCCCCGCGCATGTTCGGCGACAAGGGCTGGTACAGTTTCCGACCCGGAAAATATGAAGTCGGTGCGCTGGAAATCTACTATCTGTCGATGAAGCCGTCCGACCGCGCCCGCGCGCCCGCCAATCCCTGGTACGATTATCTGGACGGCAAGAACCCGTCTTTCCCGGTCACGGCACTGCGCCGCGACCTCTCCCGCATCCGCCGCCAGATGGAGATCGTGCGCGCCGACACCACGTCACCCGACATGCGGCTGGCGGATTCTGCGCTGGATTCCGAACCGGCCAGCACCACCGCGCTGATCGAGCTGATGGAAGGTGGCATCCGTATTGCGCGGCCCACCTGGGCGCCAGGCACGCCTGCCATCGGCGGCGCGCCGCTGCATGCCCGGCTGCGCTATTTCGATCCCGAACGCCGCCGCCCCGGCATCCCACGCGATGTCGCGGCCTTGATCGAAAGCATGACGGCGGACAGCCTGACCGTGACTTTCGTCAATGTCAGCCCCACCGATTTCCGCAGCATGATCGTGCAGGGCGGCGCCTATGCGGAGCATCAGATCCTATCCGTATCGGATGGCAAGACCACGCAGACCGTGAATGCACCCTACTTCCCCGTGCGGCTTGCGCCGGGCTCGGGCGCGCGCCTGATGATCAAGATGAAGCGCTTCGCCAACGCGCCCACCTGGGATTTGCCCTGGAAGGACACCGTGCCCTTCAACGGCGATGCCGCACCCACAACGGAAAAAGGTGATCGCCAGGGCTGATCAGGAACCGGAAAGGAGTGTTCCATCCTTGCGGGTAAACCGGCCATCGGCATTGGTGCTCATCATGTCGATATCCGAGCAAATGGTCACATCGGCGGGGTCGCGCGAGCCGACTTCGAGATAAACCGCCATTGCACCGGAGCGGTTGATCATGTGATGCCCGTTGCCAGTGCCTTTCGGAAAGGCTGCACAATCCCCCGCGCGCAGCAGCGTCTCGCCGCCATCTTCGATCAGCACGACCTCTCCTTCCAGCACATACACGAACTCGTCCTCGTGCGAGTGCCAGTGACGCTGGCTGGACCAGTTGCCCGGCGGCAGGCGCATCAGGTTGACGCCGAAATCGGTCAAGCCACCTGCATTACCCAGCCGCTGGCGTATACGCTCGGCACACGGCACGTCGAACGGCGGCGGATAGCCGGAACCCTTGCGCTCCGGCAGGGCGGCGATATCGACCTTTGGCATGGCACCCCTCGCACGATGGCGGGGAATTATTGCCGCAGCCGGGGCGCCAGCGCCAGCATCAGCGGACAAATCGCAAGTGCCGTGAGCGCAGTGGCAAACGTCGCCCATCCCGGTCCTGCCGCATCGCCCAACAGGCCATACAATACGGGCGACAGGGCACCGGATCCGATATTGCCGGTATAGAACAAGGCGAAAGCCTGCTCGATCTTTCCGGCCTTCGCCAGTTCCGGCACCGTGCCATACAGCACCGAGGATGTGCCGTTCAGCATCGCGCCCAGCAGCGGCAGAATGATCAGCGATGGCATCAAGGGCAGGAACACCACCGCCGCGATCATCATCGCCGTTCCGGTCTCTGTGGCCAGCACCGTTCCCTTCACGCCCAGCTTTTCGCCCAGCCAGCCGCAAAGGAATTTGCCTGCCGCGCCGCCCAGGAACACCAGCGCCAGCGCGGTGCCGATCAGGGGCAGGTCCGCGCCCTTGTCCTTCAGCAGGAAGGGCAGGAAGGTGAGTAGCCCCATGCGCACGCCGGTATCCAGCACACCGATGGCAAACAGCAGGCCGAAACCGCCGCGCCCATGTCCCTCGACCGTTTTCTCCTCGGCGATCCGCGCCGCCGTCATCGGCATCACCAGCAACATGACCAGCGCCGCGACACCTGCGAACGCCGCAAGCCCGAACAGCGCCAGCCGCCAGGACATCCAGGTCAGCAGCAGCGCTCCCGCCGCGGGGATCGCCGCCTTGCCCAGGTCGCCGGAGAAGTTATAGACGCCCAGCGGCCCCCGCGCCTTGTCTCCATAGGCGCGCGCCACCGCCGCCGAGCCGATGGGATGCTGCACACTCGCGCCCGCACCGCCCAGCGCCAGCCCCAGGAACAATCCTGCCATACCCCCAGACAGCCCTGCCACCGCGTAACCCAGCGCGGTCAGGGCCGTGCCCGCCGCCAGAACGGGTCCATGGCCCCAGCGTTCCGCCAGCTTTCCGGCAGGCATCTGCAACGTCGCCATCGCGCCGGAATAGGCGCCGCGCAACAACGCCAGCGCGCCATAAGAAAGCGCGAACTGTGCCTGCCACACCGGCAGCAGCACCAAAATCAGGTCGGTGTAACCGTCATGCAGCGCATGGGCAGCGCCGGTCACCGCCAAGGTGCGGCGGGGCAATGCGGTTTCGCGGGCTGAGTCGAGCGCCGTCATGACTGCGTTATGCTTGCTGGTTTTCCTTGCCGCAATCCCGGTTGAACCGTTCCGGGTTCCGCTTCGTAATGTAAACGTGGATATCCAATGCACAGACTGAGAGCCGCGATTATCGCCGGGCTTGCCGCCCTGTTATCGGCATGTGCGCCTACCGGCCTGATAAATTTGTTGGTGCCGCGTTCCGGCTATGCGGTCCATCGCGGCATTTCTTACGGTCCTGATCCCCGACACAAGCTGGATATTTACGTACCGGACGGGCTGAAGAACCCCGCGCCGGTGTTGCTCTTCTTTTATGGCGGAAGCTGGGAAAGCGGATCGCGTGAGCAATATCTCGCCTTCGGCCAGGCTTTTGCCAGCAGGGGTATCGTAACCGCAGTAGCAGACTACCGACTTTACCCCAAGGTACGCTGGCCCGCCTTTGTCGAGGATGCGGCGTTGGCCGTGGCCTTGCTACATCGGCAGGCGGCACAATATGGCGGCGATCCGAAACGCCTGTTCGTGTCGGGTCACTCTGCGGGCGCGTACAACGCAGTGATGCTTGCATCCGATCCAAAATATCTGAAGGCGGTCGGCGGGGACTTTTCCTGGCTGCGCGGTGTGATCGGCATTGCCGGGCCGTATGATTTCCTGCCGCTTCAGTCTGACGCCCTGATCGACATTTTCCATGGGGCCAACAACCGCGACGTGCTGCCCATTACCCATGTCGATGGCAAACGCCCGGCCATGCTGTTGATCCACGGCACCGCCGACAACACGGTCGGCCCGCGCAATACCAGGAGCATGGCCTACACGCTCAAGTCCCAAGACAGTCCGGTGGAGAAAATATATTACAAGGATGTTGGCCATATCGGCATCATCCTGTCCCTGTTGCCCGGCTTTCGCGGCAAGACACCGTTGCGCGAAGATATGCTGCACTTCATAAACGCGCATTGATGGCCGCGCCGAGAAATGATCCCATCCTTCCCGACCTGCTCAAGCCCGGCTTGCGGCTGGTGTTCTGTGGCACGGCGGCGGGCACCGTTTCGGCACAGCGCGGCGCCTATTATGCCCATCCGCAGAACAAATTCTGGCGCATCCTGCACGAAACCGGACTCACGCCGCGCCACTTGAAACCGGAGGAATTTCCGCTGGTGTGGGAATATGG
>JAFIHO010000072.1 GCA_017849395.1 Hyphomicrobiales bacterium | reverse complement strand
GTTCACCTTTTCGATCATCGCCATGACATCGGGGCGCATCACCGTCTCGTCGGTGAATTCCGGCAGGCCCGCCTTGCCGTCCAGCAGCAGGATGGCCATGCAGAATTCCATGCTGAACTTGGCCTGGAGTTCGTTGCTGGGCCGGTGGTGGATCAGGGCATTGGGCATGTTGTGGTTGGTGCCGACATCGACCCGCTCCACCATGTCCGCTGTGATCCTGTGCTCGCGGATCAGGCGCAGCATCTCGGTCATGCCGGGATGGGTGAGCGATCCGGACGGATGCGGCTTGATGGATACGCCGGGCGACGCGAAGGTCCAGGGAGCGCCCAGCTTGCCGGAAATCGCATCCAGGTCGTAGCCGCCGCCCGCGGCACGGAAGAAGCCACGCGGCGCTTCCAGGATTTTGTCGGTCGCGGTCCAGCCCAGGTCTGCGAAATCCGCCGCCACCACGCCGGATTCCGAGGCGCGCCCGGCATGGAAGGGCTTGGTCATGGTGCCGAAATTTTCGCGCAAGCCCGCCGACTGGCTGCCCGCAATGGACAGCGCGCGCAGCGTTTGGTCGAGATCGAAGCCGCGCAGCTTCGCGGTCGCGGCCGCCGATGCGAAAGGACCGCAGGTCGCGGTGGCGTGGAAACCTTCCTGGTAATGGCGCGGATTGATCGCCTCGGCGATCTTGCACTCCACCTCCAGCCCGATGTGATAGGCCAGCATCATGTCCATGCCGGAACGGCCAAGCGTTTCGGCGCCCGCCAGCGCGGCTGGCAGGCAGGGCGCGGTCGGATGGGTCAGGAGGCCATAGACACGGTCCTTGCCGACCGCGAGCTGGGTGTCGTCGAAATCATCGGCGTGGATCGCGACAGCGTTGGCGAAGGCGGCAAAGCGCGCGGGTACTTTCAGCGCCGTGCCGATCACGGTCGCGGGACCATCCTTCAGGCCAAGCGATTTCAGATAGGTCTCGACATAATGGCCGCTCTGCGCCGCGGCGCCCGACAGCGCAAGACCGAATCCATCGAGGATGGATTTCTTGCCGGTTTCGACAATGGCGGCGGGAATGTCGTACCAGGACGTCGAAAGAATGAAATTCGCGACCTCGCGGGTCAGGCCTTCGCCTTTTGCGGCGGCCGCTTTCCGGTCATGCATTGTTGTTCTTTCCGGTCTGGCGGATAGCGCTCCCTTTTATCAACCTTCGCGCGCAGGGCAAAGGCTTCCGCCGCGCAACGACGCGCAATTAAGGACGTACACGGAGGCTTGATGCCGGCCCCATCTCGTTTCGAGATAGGGCCAACATTTTTGGTGAAGTGTTAGCCCGCTTGCGTGGTGACCAGCGGCCTATCGGCATGGATGCGCGAGAACAGGAACGCCGCCACGATGGCCAGCGCCGCGATGGTGTAGAACACCGCGTTCCAACCATATCCAGTGGCGAAAGCACCCACCTGGGACGTGAAAACGGCGCTGCACAGATTGCCGAACGAGTTCATCACCGCGGAACAGGACCCCGCAAAGGTGCCGCCAATGTCCAGCGTCACCGCCCAGGAATTGGAAACGGTCAGCTCCAGTCCGAAGACCGCGATGCCGAAACAGGCGATGCTTACAACGAGATCTTCCGAAAAGACCGAAATCGGGATGAAGATGGCGGTAATCAGGAATCCGGCGATCGCAACCACCCGGCGCGAGAATGTGACCTTCCCGGTACGATGCACCAGATAGTCGGAAATTACACCGCCAAGCAGGTCGCCCACCATACCGGCCGCGAGCACGATGCTGGTGCAAAGTCCGGCAAGCTTCAGGTCCGCACCGCGCGCGGAGATCAGGTACTTCGGAAACCATGTCAGGAAGATGATGAGGATGATGCTGTAACAGGCGTACATGGCCGCCAGGGTCCACATGTTACGGCTGCCAAGAATCTGCTTCCACGGAATGACCTTGGCGCGGGACGGTGCGGTGCCAATGGCGGCCTCGATGCGTTCGCGCTCCGCCGCGTTGACGTGCGGATGTTCGGCGGGACTGTCGCGATAGTACCAGACCCACACCGCGACCCAGAAAATCCCGATCAGGCCGAGCATCCAGAACGGAGCGCGCCAGCCATAGCCCGCGATGATGAACACAACCAGGAACGGCGTGATAAACCCGCCGAAGCGCGAACCTGCGTGGGTGGCCCCCTGCGCGAAGGCGCGTTCGGACGGCAGCAGCCAGCGCGACAAGGCACGGTTGGCGACGGGGAAGGCGCCCGCCTCACCCGCGCCGAACAGGAACAGCCCGACCTGCAGCGCCAGGACCGAACCGGCGAAGGACGTCACGATCATGAACCCGCACCACCACAACACCAGTGAGGCCAGCACCGAGCGCGGTCCGAAACGATCGGCGAGCCAGCCGGAAGGAATCTGGAACAGGCCATAGGCAAGCTGATGCGCGGCTAGAATACTGGCCATGGTGATGTCTGAGAACAGGAACTCCTTCTGTGCCGCCGGAATGGCGGTCGAAAGGAAGGTCCGGTCCATGTAGGTGGTCATGTAGAGGATCACCGCGAGGAACAGCACCATGTGCCGCACGCGCGTCGGCTTCATTGTTGCGGCTGAACTGGACATGGCTACTCCCCTCGAACGCCGGCGCGGGAGATCCCGGCCGGCGTGCACTTGATCTACGCTATGGAAAAAGACTGTCGCCCGTTTCCGTCACACTACTCGCATCAATACGGCATTTCCGGGACGCTCTGCGCCGACCCGGTGCAGGCGTTGGAGGGCCGGTCGCGGCAGGTCTGCCAGATGGTCGGGACGCCATTGCCCGCCACATAGACCGCCTGGATGGTTTGGGTGTTGCGGATGTCGTCCAGCGGATTGCGGTTCAGCACCACCAGATCGGCCCACTTGCCCTGTTCGATGGAACCGATGCTCTTGTCGCCCAGCCAGCGCGCATTGTCGCTGGTGGCGGACTTGATGGCTTCCATCGGGGTGCGGCCCGCCATCACCTGCATCTGCATTTCCTCATGCGCGTTGAAGCCGGGGTAACGGCCATTGGGACCGCTGTCGGTGCCCATGCCCAGATTCACGCCCGCCTTGACCATGGCCTGCCAGTTCTCCAGCGCCTGGAACAGGGTGCGGTCCATGTCGGCGAACACTTTCTTCTCATAAGGCAGGCCGGGGAAACGCGTCGCTCCCAGCACCACGGCCTTTTCGCGGTCCATGCTCTTGAGGAATTTCAGCGTGCCCGGCGTGACGCCGCGGGTGAAGAAGGGGTCCTGTAGCCAGGGCATGATGGCGAGGCTGTAGGCCATCTCGCGCGACAGGGTGGCCGAGACCATCCAGGTGCCCTTGCTCTTCATCATGGAGAGCAGTTCCTGGTCCACCGGCTGGTCACGCACCATATGGGCGAAACCATCCACGCCCTGGCGGATCAGTTCCTTGGCGTCGGCCAGGTAGAATACATGCGCAACGGCGCGCAGTTTGTGCTTGTGCGCCTGCTCGATCGCCGCCTTGCTGACGGCATAGGTCATCTTGACCGGGATCGCCTTGCGCTCGTCATCCATCCAGAGCTTGATGATATCGACGCCCTTGGCGGCCTGTTCGTCCACCGCCTTGCGCGCTTCCTCCGGCGTGGAGACCTGCACATTCAGGCCCAGGACGCCGCCATAGCCGCCCTTGAACACCACACCCTGACCGGCCGTGAACACGCGCGCCATCTTGGGGCGGCCCGCGCGCTGTTCCTTGCGCACATCGAACACCAGGTCCTTGTCGGTACCCAGCACCTGCACGCCCGTCACGCCATAGGCGGCATAGGTCTTGAGGTCGGCTTCGACATTCTCGCGGGTATAGAACTTAATGTCCTGGGTCTGGTCCTTCATGATGCCGATATGGACATGGGAATCGATCAGGCCCGGCATCACGAACTTGCCGGTCAGATCGACGGTCTTGGCGCCATCGGGGGCTTTCAACTGCGCCGCCGGACCGACCCAGGTGATCTTTCCGTCGGTCATGATGAGCGCGGAATTGGCCTGGGCGGGCTTGCCCGTGCCATCGATCAGGGTCATGCCCTTCAGCACCGTCGTCTCGGCGGCGGCGGGCAGCGCCGCCATCAGCGCCACGGTGGCGATCCCCAAACCCAGTTTCAAATTCCGCATCCTTTTTCTCCCCATTTGCTGATCCGCCGCGCAGGCCGGCGGTTTGAAAAATCCGTCCGAATCACGCGGGCGGCTTGCACGAAAATTCACAGGCCGGTTGGCCGATGCTGTAGCGGATGGCCGAGCCGGGCCCGGCCTGGATGCCTGTGAAGGCAGCGGAAACTTTCGCGCCTTGGAAAACAAGGGCACCTGTTCATGGTGTTCCCAGGCATGACGAATCCCCCCGGTACCTGTTGTCAGACATGACTATTGACCGGATGGCCCGCTAATCGACTGTTTCCCGTTTTGTCGATTCTGCCTTCCCTCCGGCGCCCTTTTTATGCGTGGCCGTCACGGCCGCTCGGGTCACAGGAACATCCCAAAGGATGTTGCAAAACTTGACCCGACCTTACGGCAGCAGGACGGGAAAAAAAAGCGTTCCGTTTTTGCTGCACTGCGGCAAGTCCGCGATCCGTGGGTGATTTTGATCACGCCCCTGCCTGGCCTCTCAATTACTGGCACCGGTCTTGTGGGAGGAACCGGGGAACTTGCTTTTTCTTGCAGGAATACATTGCCGGATTTCAATGTTGATGCTCATATCCCTAAATCTGAACGAACGCACCAATTCCTATCTTGAATTCAGATAGACGCGGCAAAGACAAAAATAGTCGCTGGGGAGGGAGAATGGACGCCAGGGATCTCAAGGTTTTTGAGGCCGTCGCACGACATGCGGGCATGAACCGCGCCGCGCTGGAGCTCAACACCGTCCAGTCCAATGTGACCACGCGCATCAGATTGCTGGAAAGCGAACTGGGCACCACATTGTTCGAGCGCCACACCAAGGGCATGAAGCTGACGCCCGCGGGAGCCAGGCTTTTGCCTCATGCTTTTGAGGTGCGAACCGCCCTGGAAAATGCCCGGCGTGCGGTGATGGATGACGGCACGCCGCGCGGCCCGCTGAATATCGGCTCGCGCAAATCCACCGCCGCCCTGCACCTGACGGGGATGGTGGCGTCCTTCATCGAAGCCGCGCCCCAGGTTGATATTTCAGTGCGTATCGAGACGTCTTCGGTGCTGCTGGACATGGTGCTGGAGCGCAAGCTGGAAGGCGCGTTCGTTGCCGGTCCGGTGGAGCATCCCGATCTGGTGGGCGACGTGATCTTCGACGAGGAGCTGGTGGTTCTGACAGGGCCGGACGTGGCCGATCTGGCGCATATCGATCCGGCGCGCGCCAAGATGATCGTGCTGGGCAAGGGCAGTTTCTATCATCAGCATCTGGAATCCATCCTGACCCAGCACGGCATCAAGGGCCTGCGGCTGCTGGAGCTGGGGACGCTGGAGGTCATTGTCGGCTGCGTCAGCGCGGGACTTGGCGTGACGCTGTTGCCCAAGGGCGTGATCGGGCCGCTGCAGCGCGAAGGAAAGGTGCGCGCGCATAATGTCGCGGGACCGGACTGCCGCGTGCAGACGCTGTTCGTGCGGCGGCGTGACGGATTCATGTCGAGCGCCCTGTCGGCCTTTCTCGATTCCTCACGCCGCTATGCCGCGAGCGCGACGATCAACTGATCGCGGCGTGATGTTGCAAGTGGCCGGATAAAAAGGCAGCTTGCCGGAAAATTCCGGGAGGCAAGCATGACCGTCAACCGCCGCGCCGCCATGGGCGGCCTTCTGGCAAGCGCCGCCGCTTCGGCCTGGACGCCGCCATCGGCCTATGCGCTGGGGCTGCCCAAGGACAAGATCAAGCGCATCCGCTATTACAAGACGCCGACCGATGCGGCGGGGCGGCCCAATGTGCATCAGCCCACCTTCAACCAGTCCACCAACATCGTCGTCATCGAGACGGCAGGCGGACTGACCGGCATCGGCGAAGGCGGCGATCCTTCCACCATGGAACAATGCGCGGGCATGCTGATCGGGGAAGACCCGTTCCGTGCCGAGCATCTGTGGCAGACCATGTATCGCGGCTATTTCTATCCGGCGGGACGCGAAAAGACCCATTCGCTGGGCGCGCTGGACGTGGCGCTGTGGGACATGAAGGGCAAGGCGCTGGGCGTGCCGGTGTGGCAATTGCTGGGCGGCAAGTCGCGCGATTATGTCGAATGCTATGCCACCTCCTATCCCACGCCGCCGGGCGGGACACTGGAAGACGCGGCGCGCGCCTGCATCGCGGAGGGCTTCCGCGCCTATCGCACCGGCACCGCGGGCGGGCGGGTGTTCGACCGTTTCGATGCCGTGCGCCAGACCATCGAAGATTGCACCCTGATCCGCAAAGGCGCGGGCAAGGATGGCGCATGGGCGATTGATTTCCATGGCACGCTGGACCCGGAAGATGCTGTCACGCTGGCGACCGCGCTGGAACCGCTGCGTCCCTATTTCTGCGAAGACCTGGTGCGGGGCGAGAATATCGAAGTCTATCGCAGCTTGCGACCGCGCCTGCGCGTGCCGATCGCGGTGGGCGAAATCTATGGCGCCAAATGGGACGTCAACATGCTGCTGGAAAACCAGCTGATCGACTTTGCCCGCTGCACCGTGCCCAATGTCGGCGGCATCACCGAATATATGAAGATCTGCGCCATCGCGGAGACGCATTATTGCGGCATGATTCCGCATTTCACCGGCCCCATCGGGGAGACCGCGCTGGTGCACTGCCTGACCGCGACCTCCATCGTGGCGCTGATGGAAATGACCAGCGCGGGACGCAAGCCCTGGCCCTATCTGCCGCAGGCCTATGACTTCCATGACGGCAAGCTGTGGCCGAATGAGCGGCCCGGCCTGGGCATCACGCTGGACACCAGCAAGCTGCAACTGATCGGTGACTGGAACGAACATTACGCGCCCATTCCGATCAACAAGCGGCCGGATGGGTCTTATACCAACTGGTAGGGCGCGGCTGTTTGCGCCGCGTGGCTATAGTCCAGCAGCCCTGAACGCTGCCACAGCATCGCGCGCGCGGCGGGCGATGTCTTCGTCGCTATAATCCGGCTTGAAAATGTCGGTGCCCAGGCCGAAGCCTGCTGCGCCAGCCTTGCGCCATTCCTTCATGTTGGTCGGATTGACTCCGCCCACCGCATAGACCGGCACCGAAGGCGGCAGCACCGCCAGCATCGCCTTCAGATGGGCCGGACCGCCGGTGGTCGCCGGAAAAAGTTTCAAGGTGCGCGCGCCAGCCGCCACCGCCGCGAAACCCTCGCTGGGGGTGAAGAAGCCGGGCATCACGGTGAGGCCCAGCGCCACGCCGCGCGCAATTACTGACGGATCGGTATTGGGCGTCACCATCAGTTTGCCGCCCGCATCCGCGACGCGGTTCGCATCCGCAACGGTCAGCACCGTACCCGCGCCGGTCAGGCAGGTGTCGCCGAATTTCTTCGCCAGTATTTCAATGCTCTTGAAGGGCTCGGGCGAATTGAGCGGCACTTCGATGGCGCGAATACCCGCCGCCGCCAGCGCGCCCGCGACGCCTTCCACCCGTGCAGGCGTGACGCCGCGCAGGATGGCGACGATGGGAAGTTCGTTCAGGATGGTATCGGGATTCATGCGGCAAACAGGCTCCGATAAGCGGACAGCAATCCGGCCCGCGCCGTTTCCTCGCCGTCCAGCACCAGGGCACCATATTGGGAGAGCGGCACCTGATAAAGCGCCGCCAGGGCGGGGGTGCAGATCAGGGTCACCGGCCCATCGAGATGGAACAGGGCTTCGGCGGCCGCCACATCCTCGCCGATGATGAGACCGGACAGATAGGAGGCCGCCTGGTCCTTCGCGATTTCACCCGCCAACTGGCGGCTGCGGGTGCTGAACAGAAGATGCAGCAGCCCGGCCTCGCGATGCTCGCGCGCCGCCTTGAGGCCCTGCTGAAAGGCCGGACTATCCGCCTGCGCGGTGCCGCCGTCGCGTGCCAGCACGCTGTGTTTGGCCAGAAGGTCGAACAATTCCCCCGACAAAGCGGTCTGGAACTGGGTCACGGCGCCATCCACCACTTCCACCCATTTGGCATGGGTGCCGGGCAGGCAGAACAGCCGCCGTCCGCGCCCCAGCGAGCGGCCCAGCCGGAGCGCGCCCGCCAGTTGGGTTTCCTCGCCGCGCATCACATCGGGCATGCCGCTTTTATTGCGGCAGGACAGGCCGGGAAGGATCGCGATCTGCCGCCCTTCCGCCTCGAAGCGCAGCGCGCCGGAGGCAAGCTGCTCCAGCGGCAGCGGAGATTTCAGATAGGGCACTTCGCGCCAGCCGATGGTCGATCCCACCATGCCGCTCAGGATTGCGGGCAGTTTGCTGTCCCATTGCGCCGTCGCTTCCGCGAACACGCGCGCGCAATCGCCCGCCGCCGCACCCGGCCCCTCGGCACGCGCCTGCACACGGCCCGCCTCATCGCAGAGGAACAGACGCAAACGGCTGGTGCCCCAGTCGCCGCCGATGAAAGCCGGATTTGTCATAGGGTCCGTCTTCTAGACGGAATCAAAACGGGGTCAATGCTGGCAGAAAGAACCGTGGGTTCAGCACGACCGGCGCGAGGATTTTTGGGGCCTGAGCAGGAGCGTCGCACGGTCCATAGCGACAGCGTATGGACGGCGTAAGCACGTGAGCAGGCCTAGCTTTCCTTATGAGCGAAGCGAATTAGGAAAGCTGGCCCCGCTTCGAGCGAAGCGAGGGCGGCGCGCGACGCACTCAGGACCCAAAAAGACCGCGCCGTTAGCGCGCGGCTGAACGCATGGCGTGCTTGCGCAGATGACGCATCAGGGCAATCTCGTCCATGCGGGTCTGGGCGCGGCGGGTCTGCACGTCCGCCAAGCGGCGTTCCTGCTGTTCCGCGGCGATCTCCAGGCTTTTCAGTTCCTGGAAAGCGTCACCCAGATCGGCCTGGGCGGCGGCATATTCGCGTTCAATGTCCTTCATCGTGGTGCGCAGATTCTCGCGCCGCGCCTCGATGGAGCGCAGGAAGGACGGGAAGGCCAGGCGGCCAATATCGGAATCCCCGGCGCGCTGCTTTTCGCGCGCCACATTGTCGTCCAGGTCGGTCAGCTTGTGTTCCAGATCGACGCGCATCGCTTCGATGGCGGCGATACGGCGGCGCATTTCGTCCACGCGGAAACGCTTCAGGCGCAGCAGACTGTTGGTACGGTTCATCACCCTCTCCCTTCAGCGCCGTCCAGAATGGAGGACAGCACCCCATAGCCATCGCTCAACGACGCCCGCTCGTCCTTTCTCTGTGCGAGAAAGGCTTCAAGCTGCGGGTAAAGCCTGACTGCGTGGTCTACTTCAGGATTCGTGCCAGCCTTGTAGGCCCCAAGCCTTATCAGCTCGGCCATGTCTTCATAGATCGTCAACGGTGTTTTTGCCCGCTGGACAAGGCTTTGCTCGTCCGGCTCGTTGCAACCCGGCATGGCGCGGCTGACGCTTTTCAGCACATTGATGGCGGGAAAACGGCCGCGTTCCGCAATGGCACGTTCCAGAACGATATGGCCGTCCAGGATGCCGCGCACCGCATCGGCCACCGGCTCGTTCATGTCGTCGCCTTCCACCAGCACGGTAAACAGGCCGGTGATCGTTCCGCCGCCCGCTTCGCCCGGTCCGGCGCGTTCGAGAAGACGGGGCAGTTCGGTGAAGACGGTG
>JAFIHO010000071.1 GCA_017849395.1 Hyphomicrobiales bacterium | reverse complement strand
TCCTTGCCCGTGCCGGTTTCGCCCGCGATCAGGATTGCGAGGTCGGAGGGACCGGCGCGTTCCACCACCCGCTGCACTGCCGCCATCTGGGGCGAGGAATAGACGAAGCCGTTGCTGCCGCGCGTGGCGGCGTTGCGCAACTGGCGGTTCTCGTCTTCCAGGTCGCACATGCGGCGCGCCCGCTCGATCACGATTTTGAGAACATCGATGTCCACCGGCTTGGCGATGAAGTCGAACGCGCCCTTGCCGATGGCGGCCACCGCATTGGCGCGGTCCGAATTGCCGCTGGCGACGATGACCTTGGTGCGCGGATCGAGGGAAAGAATATCGCCCAGCGCGCCAAGACCTTCGGCCGCGCCGTCCGGGTCGGGCGGCAGGCCAAGATCCAGCACCACGATGCGGAACCCGCCATTTTCGCGGAACAGGCTGACCGCTTCCTCGCGGGTTCCCGCCGCCACGGCCTGATAGGGGGTGAGCGCCCAGGTCATCTGGCGCTGCAAGCCGACATCGTCCTCCACCAGCAGAATCTGCTCGGGCAGGTTCTCGTCAGTCTTGTCGGCGTCGGAATCCATCACGTTCATCGTCAAAGCACGCCGGTGCTGTGGGTAAGTTTGCAGGGAAGTGAAATCACGATGCTGGTGCCGCGCCCTTCGGCGCTGAACACTTCGAAATTGCCGCCAAGCCTGCGGACATTCTCCCGCGCCTGATAGGCGCCGATGCCGAAGCCCTGGGCCTTGGTGGTGCGGAACGGCCGGAACAGCCGTTCGTTGATGAATTCCTGGCTCATGCCCGGTCCCTGGTCCTTGACGGCGATGCGGATTGCCCCCGCCTTGGCGCTCAACTCCACTTTAACGTCCGCGTCGGCGGGCGTCACCTCTATGGCGTTGGCAACCACGTGTTCCAGGACGTTAATCAGGGTGTGGTCGTCGCTTATAGTGGCGCAAGCGGGCGAAATCGTGTCCTCCACCGCCACCGGCAGGCCCTGGCCCTGTTTTTCGTCCACAAAGGCCTTCACCAGTTCCACGACATTCACATTCTTGTTGCCCGCCGTGGCCATGTTGTCGGCCTTGGGATCGCCGCCCCGAATCTGGACAAGGAGGGTGTTAAGCTTGTCCACCGAATTCCGCAGGGTGAGATTCATGTCCTTCTGGAAGGCGGGGTTCTCGCCGAAGCGTTCCGCGTTCCGGGCCATCAGGTCGAGCTGGCCGATGGTGTTCTTCATGTCATGGACGAGGAAGGCGAAGCGTTTGTTGAACTCTTCCATCTGGCGGGCATCGTGCAGCGCCTCGGCGGTTTCATCGTGCATGAGATAGACCGCCAGCTGCATGGCGGTCAGCGCGACCAGATTGTAGTCCTCCCAGTTCAGGGTCCGGCGGGTGCGCGGCTGGCACAGCAGGATGAGGCCAACCAGCCGGGCGCGATAGCGCAGCGGCACGATCAGCCAATGATCGGGGAACAGCGCCTTCCAGGCGGCGGCCTCCGGTTCACCCGCATTGAGATCGATCAGGGTGCAGCTTTCCCGTTCGAATGCCGCCAGCAGCGGATCGTCGGGCGACAGGGGCTTGATCTCGGCATGGGCCGCGTGGCGCGCCATGGGCAGGAACTGGCGGAAATTGTCTTTCCACACCCAAAGCGCCCCGCCCGGTGAATCCATCAGGTCGGCGAAGGTGCGCAGCACTTTCAGCGGCGTGCCGGTTTCCTCCACCGCCGACAGGGCACGGATGAACTTGGTCCATTCGGCGCGGTAGTCATATTTGTAGGTGAAGAAATTCTCGGCGATGAACAGGCGCAGGCGCGAGCGCAAGGAATTGGATGCGGCGACCCACAGCACGCCGACGAAAACCGCGAACAGGAAGATGATGGCCAGAACGGTGCCCGCATCGCCGCCATAGGTCCGCAGGTAATAGGCGGCGATCGCGGTGCCCTGTAGGGCGATGCCCGCGATGACCAGCGTCGTGGTGTGGAAAACCACCTGACGAGAGGAATGAACCTGCAGTTTGGCCTTGGGGCTGCGGATCGCAGTGAGGGCGAACAGCGGCAGGGCCAGCAGGTAGAAGAAGGGCGCGGTCGCCAGCAGGACATCGCCCGCCATGTGGGTGAGGAAGATCGTGACCTGCATCAGGAACTGGAAGGCCAAGATCGCGGCCATGCCGATGACGAGATTTTTCACGGCCCAGAATTTGTCGCGGCTGGAGTTGCGCACCAGATTCTCGATCAGCACAAAGCCGAGGATGATGGTGAGCAGGCCGGTGAGGTTGGCATCCAGCCGGACGCCCGCAAAGGTGCCGAGGTCCATGCTGCGCGACAGGAACAGCGCATGGACCAGCACGGTCACGGCGGTCAGCGCCGCCAGCGCGCGCCAGGCCGTGGGCGCGCGGGCGGGGCGATCCATCATCACCAGGATCGCGGCGAACCAGCCGCCGTCCTTCAGCACGCTGGTGAGGTAGACGAGCGATGCATCGGCATGGTCATAGCGGCCCGCCAGAGTGACGCCCGCCCAGATTGCGGTGAGCGCCGCCGCAAGCGCCATGGTCAAGGCCACGGCTTCGCGCTGGCTGCGGATCAGCAGCAACAGGGCGAACAGCCCATAGCCGCCGGCCGCCAGAACGTACAAAGTAATAGGCAGTATTTCCGTCATCGTGCCCGGGCGTCGAAGGGCCGGGAATTTCTGGCCCTTAAGCTGCTATCTTGCACGGACGGTTTAATTTTTTATACGAAACTGCGCGAGCAGCCTTAGCGTAATAGGTTTATTTTCCTTGATCGTTCCTAGTACAGGCGGTTCCGCCCGCCATCTCTTGCATGTTTTCCCGTCCTTTGCGGTCGGGGGGGCGCAAAGCCGACTTGTGCAACTGGTACGGGCATTCGGGGGGCGGTATCGGCATACCGTTGTGGCGCTGAATGGCTGTTACGACATGGCCGACCAGATGCCGGAGGGGGCGCCTGTCGCCTGCCGCGACAGCGATGCGGGGCGGGGGCTGGGCAATATCCCGTCGATGCGCCGCTTCATTGCCGCCGCGGTGCCCGATGTGCTGGTCACTTATAACTGGGGGGCGGTGGAATGGGCGACCGCCAACCGGCTGTTTCCACTGGCGCGGCACATTCATATCGAGGACGGTTTCGGTCCCGAGGAGCGCAACCGCCAGATCCAGCGACGGGTATGGTTCCGCAGGCTGGCGCTGGGTGGCCGGCATACCACCGTTATCCTTCCGTCGCGCACGCTGCTGAAGATCGCGACGGACATATGGCGGCTGCGTCCGGAGAGCCTGCGCTACATCGTCAACGGCATCGACTGCGACCGCTTCGCCGTGACGCAGCGGCCTGCGGGCCAGGTGACTATCGGCACGGTCGCGTCGCTGCGGCGGGAAAAGAATTTGCAACGCCTGATCCGCGGATTTGCGGCGGCGGCGCGCGACCGGCCTGATGCCAATCTGCGGCTGATGATCGTGGGCGACGGGCCGGAGCGCAGCGCGCTGGAGGCCGCTGCACAGGATGCGGGTTGCGCGGCACAAGTGCAGTTCACCGGCGCGACCACCATGCCGGAACATTTCTTCGCGCAGATGCATGTGTTCGCGATGTCGTCGGACACGGAACAGATGCCGCTGGGCGTGCTGGAAGCGATGGCGGCTGGCCTGCCCGTGGTCGCCACGGATGTCGGTGACATCGCGGATATGATCGTGCCGGAAAACCGGCGGTTCGTGACTCCGCTCGCGGATGACGATGCGGGATTGGCGCGCAGTTTCGTCGAGCTGGCGGACAATGCGGCGCTGCGCGAGACGCTGGGCCGCGCCAATCGCGCCAAGGCGCTGGCCGAGTATAACTATCACCAGATGGCCGAAAAATACGCGGAATTGTTGGGCTAAACCGTTTTCTTGC
>JAFIHO010000070.1 GCA_017849395.1 Hyphomicrobiales bacterium | reverse complement strand
CCTATCTCCGTTAACGGCCTTAGACTTTCAGCGCAGAGATTTCACTCTTCTTCCCTTTACGCCGCGCCGGGATTTGCCGATCCTTGCACCTTGCTTGCCTGTTCGTTCCCAATGGCTGGTTATGCAGCAAAAGCCCGATAAGGTTGCGCCGCAACTAACATTTCAGTGGAAGACCAGCATATGGACAAGGTTATTGATGTGGCGGTGATCGTGGGCAGCCTGCGCAAGGGCTCCATCAACCGGATGGTGGCCAATGCGCTGATCAAACTGGTGCCCAAGGAACTGAAACTGGCCGTCGTCGAGATCGGCGACCTGCCGCATTACAACATGGACCTGGAAGCAACGCCCCCGGTGGCCTGGACGACATTCCGCGAGGCGATCAAGGCGGCGGGCGCGGTGCTGTTCGTCACGCCCGAATTCAACCGCTCGGTTCCCGGTGCGCTGAAGAACGCCCTCGATGTCGGCTCGCGCCCCTATGGCAAGAGCGTCTGGGCCGGCAAGCCCGGCGCCGTGATCAGCTCTTCGCCCGGGGCAATCGGCGGCTTCGGCGCCAACCATCACCTGCGCCAATCGCTTGTGTTCCTGGATGTGCCCGCGATGGCGCAGCCGGAAGCCTATCTGGGCGGCGCGGACAAGCTGTTCGACAGCGCGGGAAAGCTGGCCAATGAAGACACCAAAAAGTTCCTTGCCGGCTATCTGCAGGCTTTCGCGGCCTTCGCCGCCGCCAACGCCAAATAGCACCGACACAGACGGCTTTGCAGGCAGCCGCCGGGCGGGACCAGCCGTCCGGCGGCTTCTTCATTTTGACGATTTGCTGACATGCCTGTCGCGGACGCGCTTTTGTCTGTGGATGATGGGCACGCAGGTTTCTATAATTCCGTTCTGCGTCGCGTGAAGCTGCTCTGAAAATCCCGAACATTCGGATCGTCAAGGAGGCGATGACAATGTCGCTCTGGGAATGGCTTTTCAATCCATCCGGCCTGACGCCCCATGGCTTCTGCCTGCTATGGGCGCCGGGCCTGATCGCCATGCATGTCATATCCGATGCAGTGATCGGGCTGGCCTATTTTTCCATCCCGCTGGCGCTCGCGGCGCTGATGGCACGGCGCAAGGATCTGGAATATGGCTGGGTAATATACCTGTTCGTCGCGTTCATCCTGGCCTGCGGGATGACGCATCTGATGGGAATCCTGACGCTCTGGGTGCCTGCCTATGGCATTGAGGGCATCATCAAGGCCATTACCGCCCTTCTGTCCATCGCAACCGCTGCGGTGCTGTGGCCGCTCATTCCCAAGCTGGTCGCCTTGCCGTCTCCGGCACAGTTGCAGCAGCTCAACCTGAAACTGGCGGCGACCATCGCCGAGCAGGAACACACGGCCAAATTGCTGCGGGAGAGTGAGGCCCAGGTTCGCTCCTCCAATGTCGAGCTGGAACGCCGGGTGGCGGAGCGGACAGCCGAACTGACCGAGGCTCTGGCGCAGCGTGACCTGCTGCTGCGCGAGGTCTATCACCGGGTGAAGAACAATCTGCAGGTCGTGGACAGCATCGCCAACCTTCAGGCCCGGCAGCTTTCCGATACGGAGGCAAAGAACGCGCTCCAGAGTCTGCGCAAGCGCCTGTTCGCATTGGGGCTGGTGCATCAGCAACTGATGGAATCGGGAAATCTGAAGACCTTCGATGTTGCGCCGTTCCTGCAGGAACTTTCTAACAATCTGATCGAGGGCTCGGCCCATGCGGGGGTGCGCGTATCGGTGCAGGCCACGCCGCTGGATGTGGGGCTGGATTTCGCGATCCCGCTGGGATTGCTGGTGACCGAACTGGTCACCAACTCCATCAAGCATGCGTTTCCCCATGGCAGTGGCAACATCAATGTCGTGCTGAATCGCAGCGGAGACGGAACGATCTCACTGATCGTTTCCGATGACGGTATTGGCGCAGCGTCGCCAGCCGGATCGGGCATGGGGTTGGGTGGCAGGATCATCAACGGGCTGGTGGCGCAGCTTAAAGCGACAATGACGGTGAACCGCTCCCGTGGTACGCATAGCGAGATTTCCTTCGCAGCCGGGGCGGCATGAGTGAATTGCAGAATTGTGTACTTGTGGTGGAAGATGAGGCCCTGATCGCCATGGGCTTTGTGGCGCAGGTGGAGGATATGGGCCTGTCGGTCTGTGCCATCGCCGATTCGGCGCAGCAGGCGATGCGGGAGGCCGAGGCCCATCGCCCCGCCGTGGTGCTGATGGATGTGCGGCTGCGGGGCGAGGGCGATGGTGTGGATGCCGCCATGCACATCCATCAGGCGGTCGGCAGCAAGGTGATCTTCATCACCGGCTCGCGCGAGCCCTCGACCATCGAGCGCATCCACCAGGATCATCCCTATGCGGTGATGTTCAAGCCGGTGCTGGAGCGCCAGCTTCGCGCCACAATCACCGAAGCGATGGGCGCGGCGCTGGGCGGCTGAGGCGCCGGATCAGGGTTTGGCGACCCCCTTCTGCTTCGCCAGTTCGGTTTCAAAGGCCTGTTTGCGGTTGGCGACATAGGCCTTGTAGCCCGCAGGATCGATGAAGGGGTTTGCGCCGCCCGCCTTCAGTTTCGCGTATTTCGCGCCCATCCCGTAATAGTCGCCATGCGCGCCCAGGAACACATCCGCCTTCAGTGCGGTCAGAACCTGGAACGTCTTCTCATAGTCCTGCGCGATGCCCGGATATTTCTTGTTGCCCACCAGCACATAGCCGGGATTGACGTTCGGGCTTCCCACGATGACGACATTCAATGTCTTGCCATTGTCGGTGACCGGCAGGGTCCAGGTGGTGCAGCCCGGCGTGTGGCCCGCTGTCTTGTGCGCGGTGAGCGTTACGCCGCCCAGGCTTACCGTGTCGCCGTCATGCAGCACGCGGTCCACCTTCACGGCGGGATAGTCATGCACGCCGCCTTGGCCGCCATAGGCGGGATCGGCCTTGCCGCCGGATTCCACCACCGGCACATCGGCATCCATCACGTCATACTTCGCGCCCGTGTCCTTGATGATGGCCGCGCTGCCGGCGTCATGGTCGAAATGGGCGTGGCTGATCAGCAGCAGCTTGATGTCGGCATATTTCAGGCCGAGGTCGGCGATGCTTTTCTTGGTCAGCGGCACGGTGTCCTGCGGGCCGGAGTTGACCAGGATGTTTCCGGCGGGGGTGGCGATCAGATAGACGGCCTGGTCGCGGGTGCCGACGAAATAGATATTGCCGATCACCTTGTGGGCCGGGAAGGGCACGGTGTAGTCGGCGGCGGCGGCGGGCAGCGCGGCGGCGCACAGGGCCGCGGCAACGACATGATGGCGAAGCATGGCTTTCCTTCCTTTGTTCTTATGGGAGGGCAGGATAGGGCCGTGCGCCCCACGGGCAAGGGGCCTCATCGCAATTCCTTTGGGGCGCCCGCGGGGACAGGGTGAGCAGAGCGGAGGGCCGAAGCGAATGTTCCGGCTATTGCTTGCGCCGGAAGGCGTAAGCAAGCCACAGGCCCGCCCCAAACCCCAGCAGCGCCGCGATGGCCGCGAACTTCACCATCAGGCCCAGCAGCTTCAGCCCGATGAACAGGGCGGCGGCGACGACCAGCGCCGCGATGATTTCGAAGCTTCTCATGGGGAATCCATAGACCTGTCCGCCCGGCGACGCCACACTGGGCGAAGCGGAGAGGGTGAGGAGCGGTCCGCCGCCGCATAGCGGCGGCAGATGCGCATGTCCGGTGGACATGCGCAAGCGACGAACGCCCGGAGCGCAAGCGGAGGGCCGGGTGTCACAGCCCCGCACCGGATCGCAGACGCGCCGTGGCCGGAAACAGGCTAACATGGCGCCTCGTCCGACCGGGGGATCGCATGACATTTCTTGAGAACCGGATACCGCCGCCCGTGGTGGGCCTGATCGTGTG
>JAFIHO010000069.1 GCA_017849395.1 Hyphomicrobiales bacterium | reverse complement strand
TTGGGGAGGGGACACCCGAAGCCAACACCTCTCCAAAAACCAAGAAAGCGCGCCGCCCCAACCGGAGCGGCGCGCTTTTTCTGTCAAAAAGCCCCGTTACGCTTCCATCGCCTTTACGACCTCTTCGGTGACCTTCTTGGCGTCGCCGAACAGCATCATGGTGTTGTCGCGGAAGAACAGCTCGTTCTGCACACCCGCATAGCCCGCCGCCATGCCGCGCTTGATGAACAGCACCGTCTTGGCCTTTTCCACGTCCAGGATCGGCATGCCGAAGATGGGCGATTTGGGATCGGTCTTGGCGGACGGATTGGTCACGTCGTTCGCGCCGATCACATAGGCGACATCGGCCTGGGCGAACTGGGAGTTGATGTCCTCCAGCTCGAACACTTCGTCGTAAGGAACATTGGCCTCGGCCAGCAGCACATTCATGTGGCCGGGCATGCGGCCCGCCACCGGATGGATGGCGTAAGAGACCTTCACGCCTTCATGCTTCAGCTTGTCGGCCATTTCGCGCAGGGCATGCTGGGCCTGGGCGACCGCCATGCCGTAACCGGGCACGATGATCACGCTGGCGGCGTTCTTCATGATGAAGGCGGCGTCGTCGGCCGAGCCCTGCTTCACGGGCCGTGTTTCCTTCGCGCCGCCGCCCGCCGCACCGGTGTCGCCGCCGAAGCCGCCCGCGATGACGCTGATGAAGCTGCGGTTCATGCCCTTGCACATGATGTAGGACAGGATCGCGCCCGACGAGCCGACCAGCGCGCCGGTGATGATGAGGGCGGTGTTCTCAAGCGTGAAGCCGATGCCCGCCGCCGCCCAGCCGGAATAGGAGTTGAGCATCGACACCACGACCGGCATGTCCGCGCCGCCGATGGGGATGATGAGGGTGATGCCGAACACGAAGCTGAGCGCGGTAATCGCCCAGAAGGCCCAATGCGGCTGGCCGCCGACGAAATAGACGATGAGGCCCAGGATGGCGAGGAAGATCAGCAGGTTCAGCACATGCCGCGCGGGCAGAAGGATGGGCGCGCCCGACATGTTGCCGTTCAGCTTGGCGAAGGCGATGATCGAACCGGCGAAGGTGATGGCGCCGATGGACACGCCCAGCGACATTTCCACCAGGCTCTGCGCATGGATCGCGCCATCCGTGCCGATGCCGAACGCTTCCGGCGAATAGAGCGCCGCACCCGCGGTCAGAACCGCTGCCAGGCCAACCAGCGAATGGAAGGCGGCGACAAGCTGGGGCATGGCGGTCATGGCGATGCGCTTGGCCACTACCGCGCCGATGACCCCGCCGATGAGAAGGCCGCCCGCGATCAGGGCCCAGGTCAGCATGTCGTCAGGATGGATGCCGGCGATCCACAGCGTGGTGACGATGGCGATGGCCATGCCGATCATGCCGTTGCGGTTGCCCGCGCGGGAGGTGGCGGGCGACGACAGGCCCTTCAGCGCCAGGATGAAGAGGGAGCCGGCGAGCAGATAGAGAATCGCGGCGATGTCGGCTTTCATGTCGAGCCACCCGACTTTATTTGCTCTCGCTTAATGCCAAGCCAAAAGACAGAAACTACCGTCATTAGCCACGCAATGATCGCCAGCCAGAATGTTGCAGGCACCAGATAGCAGAGAATAGAAATGGCGACACCAGTCGTCCCCATCAAGCGATCAATGAAAACTGAAAAACCACTTTGCTTTCGGTTGAAAAAAGGAACAAGCGTGGCCAACGCCAGCAGTACGGATAGCGCTCCGAACACCAGGGCAAAAGACTGCGTGTAGGTCTCGCTCACTTCTTGTCCTTCTTCTTGTACATCGCCAGCATCCGGCTGGTGACGAGGAAGCCGCCGAAGATGTTCACGGATGCGAGGATGAGGGCGAAGAAGCCGAGTATCTTGGAAATCCAATGGGCCGAGGAAATTCCCGGCACCGCCACCGCGATCAGCGCGCCTACCACGATCACCGAGGAGATGGCGTTGGTGACGCTCATCAGCGGGGTATGCAGCGCGGGCGTGACACCCCACACCACGAAATAGCCCACGAAAATCGCCAGCACGAAGATCGAAAGGCGGAAAACGAACGGATCAATCGCTTCCATGGCTTAACTCCTGACGATCAGTTCGCCGTCTTTGGCAACCGCCGCGCCCTTCACGATCTCGTCATTCCAGTCGAGGGTCAGCGCGCCGGTCTTTTTGTCCACCAGCAGCGAAACGAAGTTGAACAGGTTGCGGGCATAGAGCGAGGAGGCATCCACCGGCAGCCGTCCCGGCAGGTTGGTGGTGCCGACAATGGTCACGCCATGCACCTCCACCGTCTCGCCCGCTTTCGACAGCGGTGTGTTGCCGCCCGCCTCGGCCGCCAGGTCGATGATGATGGAGCCGGGCTTCATCGTCCTGATCATCTCTTCCGTCACCAGAATCGGCGCCTTGCGGCCCGGGATCAGCGCGGTGGTGATGACGATGTCCTGCTTCTTGATCGTCTCGGCGGTCAGCGCGGCCTGCTTCTTCTGGTATTCCTCGCTCATCGGCTTGGCGTAACCGGCGGCGGTCTGGGCGTTCTTGAATTCCTCGTCCATCACCGCGACGAAAGTGCCGCCCAGCGATTCCACCTGTTCCTTGGTGGCGGGACGCACATCGGTGGCGCTGACGATCGCGCCCAGCCGCTTGGCGGTGGCGATGGCCTGAAGACCCGCCACGCCCACGCCCATCACCAGCACGCGCGCCGGGGCGATGGTGCCCGCCGCCGTCATCATCATGGGCATGGCGCGGCCGAACAGGGCGGCGGCATCGATCACCGCCTTGTAGCCCGCGAGATTGGCCTGCGACGACAGCACGTCCATCGCCTGGGCGCGGGAAATGCGCGGCAGGAATTCCATCGCGAAGGCGGTGACGCCCTGCCCGGCCAATGTCTGGATCGCGTCCTTTTCGGTATGGGGGGCCAGCAGCGCCGCCAGCACCGCGCCTTTTTTCAGCAGCGCGGTTTCGCCCGCATCGGGGCCGCGCACTTTCAGTACGATGTCCGCATCGGCCAGCGCGGAGCGCGCATCGGGCGCGATGGTCGCGCCCGCGGCCTCATAATCCGCGTCGGGAATGCGCGCACCTGCGCCCGCGCCGGTTTCCACCGCCACGTCCAGGCCAAGACCCTTGAATTTCTTCACCGACTCCGGCGTCGCGGCAACCCGCGTCTCACCTTCGCGCCGTTCCTTCGGGACCGCGAGTTTCATCAGGCCCCCTGAAGGAACTCAGTGTGTACGGAAAATGGCGAGCAGGACCATGATCAGCAGAATGCCCACGGTCGAGTATTTGGACAGGGTGATGAACCCCTCATAGGTCCGGCGATGGGCGCTGATGTCCATGGAGCCAATGTGATAGTCGGATTCGTCGTGCGGCGTGGACATGGACAAAGGCCCCTTGGGATCGATCCGCCGGAGACGGCGGAAAAGCGTCAATTGTTAAGATGCCGAAGCGGGCGGAATATAGCAAACCCGGCCCTCCCGGCAATGGCGGATTCCCGCTGCACCGCAGAAATCCCCGCCGAATCCGGGGGTTGCCCGGAAGGCCGGGCCGCATTCACCCTTTGTTAACCAGGCCAGCAATTGTGCCGGATGGGAACAGGCTTAAACGCCACATTTACCTGTGGGCCTACAATGTACGGGCTCACCCCGGGGCCCCATTTCATGCCGCAGACAATTCTTGTCGTCGATGACGATCCCGTGCAGCGGCGCCTGCTGGAAACAGCGATCAGCCGCGGCGGCATGACGGTGATAACCGCGCCGGGCGGCCAGCCCGCGCTGGACCTGATCGCCGGGCCCAGGGGCGACCAGATCACCCTGATGCT
>JAFIHO010000068.1 GCA_017849395.1 Hyphomicrobiales bacterium | reverse complement strand
TGGATTGCAGAACCTTCGGAAGCGAAGACTAAAGATCGCGACCATAAATGATCTAAACGATCCGTTTGAATTGCTGGGTCCTAGCAGTACTCGGAGGGATTTTCGACAGAGCTTCGCGAGCTGGAAAAATGAGATAAATGATCGCTACGGAATGTTGTGCTTCAGTCGTAGCTGGAAGAATCCAGTCCAGTGGAGCCACTATGCGGAGCGCCATAGAGGTCTGTGTCTAGGATTTGACGTCCCAGACGACTGCTTGACGCCAGTAACCTATCTCTCCAAACGCTTTGAGCCTGACATGAGGAAGCTTTTTGGCGATCAAACAGAGTCTCAAGCGGAGATGCTCAAGATACTGTCCACAAAGTTTAGTCACTGGCGCTACGAAAATGAGATGCGTTGTTTCTTGCGTCTTAAAGATAGAGACCGGAGTACTCGTCTTTATTTCGCGTCGTTCTCATCCAAACTGAGGCTTAGAGAGATAATCGTCGGACCATTATCAGCAATAAGCCGGGCCGAGTTAATCGACGCCGTTGGGGTTGGGATCGCCAAGCTAAATGTCTCGAAGGCCAGATTGGCTTTTCGTTCTTTTAGAGTTGTTAGACAAAGAAATGCTGGCCTTTGGGATTAGCCGCCGGCCAAGTATCTAGTCGGCTTTCGCGCTAAGCCCATCCAACAGCGCGCGATAGAACCGCCCCGGCGCCTGAATCTGCGGGGTGTGGCCCAAATCCGCGAACTCCACCAGTTTCGCGTTCGGAATCCGCGCCGCTGCTTCCTTGGCCAGCACCGGATAATTGCCCAGCTTCGCCCGCACATCCGGCGGCGCATATTGCTTGCCCGGCGCGCTGGTATCCTTGTCGCCCACGATCAGCAGAACCGGCATTTTCAGGTTCGGAAATTCCTGCAGCACCGGCTGGCTGAAGATCATCTGATAGGTCTGGGCGGAATTGCGCGCAACGATCTCCTTGCCCGGCCCGCGATACATGCCGGCCAGCATCTGCACCGGCGGCTCATATTCCGGCTTCCACTCGCCCGCATAATAGGTCGCGCGCTCATAGGCACGGATGCTGTCATCGGTGGTCTTCAACTGATCCTGATACAGCGTCTCGTAGGTCTGTTCCGGCACGCCCTTGGCCCGCCAATCTTCCAGGCCCAGCGGATCGACCAGCACAAGCTGCTCGGTCTCGCCCGGATAGGTCAGGGCATAGCGCGCCGCCAGCATCCCGCCCATGGAATGGCCCATGATCACGGCGCGCGTCACGCCCACCGACTTCAGCAGGTCATGCGTGTTGGCCGCCAGTTGCGCGAAGGTGAAATTGTAATTCTGCGGCTTGGTCGATTTGCAGAAGCCGATCTGGTCCACCGCGACAACGCGATAGCCCGCATCCAGCAGCGCCGCCATGGTGCCGCCCCATTGCGCGGCACAGAAATTCTTGCCGTGCATCAGCACCACGGTGCGCCCGTTGGGCCGGTCCGGCTTCACGTCCATATAGGCCATCTGCATTTCGGCGTCCTGGGACGTGAAAGCGTAGCGGTCCACCGTATAGGGATAATTGAACCCCTCCAGCATCGGGCCATAGGATGCGGGCGCGTCCTGCGCCAGGGCGGCGGAGGCGAGCAGCAGGCTTGCAATTGTCAGACGTTTCAGCATGGCGCGAACCATACGCGAACGGCAAAAGACAGCAAGGCCCGAACCTGCTAGGAATCGCCGCCAGGGAGGCGCCCATGAGTGGAACCGACAAATATCCGGGCCAGAAGGTCTCGGTCGTCAATGACGGCAAGCGCTGCATCCATTCGCGCTATTGCGTGCTGAATCTCAGTTCGGTGTTCGTGCCCAATGTCGAAGGCCCCTGGATCAAGCCCGACGCCGCACCGCATGAGACTGTGATCGCGGTGGTGGAGAAGTGCCCCTCCGGCGCGCTGCGCCATGAAGGGTCGGTGGCGGAACAGCCGCCCACCGTCAATACCGTCCGCATCTGGGAAAATGGCCCGCTCGCCTTTCATGGTGCGTTGGACATATTGGGCGACACGTCCAGCTTCCGCGCCACCCTCTGCCGCTGCGGTCTGTCGAAGCGCAAACCCTTTTGCGATCATTCCCATGCCGAAGTCAATTTCATCGCCACGGGTGAGCCGCCTGCCAAGGACACGCCTGCGCTCGCTGTGCGCGACGGCAAGCTCAAGGTCACGCCGGGCAAGGACGGCCCGCTCCAGGTCGAAGGCAATCTGGAAATCTGCGGCGCGTCGGGCCGCACCGTGTCGCGCGAAACGAAAACCTGGCTGTGCCGCTGCGGCCATTCGGCCAACAAGCCCTTCTGCGACGGCGCGCACCGCAAGGCGGGCTTCAAGGACGACGGCAAACTGCCCAACGACTAGAACAAGAACTGGGGGACGGTATGGACAGGCGTGAAGCCATCGGCATCGGCGTGCTGGGCGCGATGCTGGCGAAAGAGACGCTGGCGGCGGAAGCCCCGCTGCCGGACGGAACGCTGCCCAGCGATTCACGGGAGATCGTCAATCTGTGGCCCGGCACGCCGCCCGGCGGCGCGGGCGTGAACCTCACTTTGAAAATCACAGAAGGCAGCCCCCAGCCCGACCTTTATCATTCGCGCGCCGTGACGGGCATCCAGACGCCGCAGCTTTTCGTCTATCGCCCCGCCGCGCCCAACGGCATGGGCCTGCTCATCATTCCGGGCGGCGGCTATGCGGGCGAGGGGATGGAGCGCGGCGGCACCGAAATCGCGCGCCGCTTCACCGCCGCCAACATCACCTGCTTCATCCTGCGCTATCGTCTTCCGGGGGAAGGCTGGGCCAATCGCGCCGATGTGCCGTTGCAGGATGCGCAGCGCGCCATGCGCCTGATCCGCGCCAATGCCGCCAGATACAATGTCGATCCCACGCGCCTGGCCGCCATCGGCTTTTCGGCGGGCGGGCATGTTTCCGCTTCGCTTGCTGTAGGCTGGGACAAAAAGGTCTACACAAACGTCGATGCTGCCGATGCCATCGATGCCAAGCCCACCGTCGCGGGCATGATGTATCCCGTCATCACCATGGGCCCGGGGGCGCACCCCGGCTCGCTGGAAAAGCTGCTCGGTCCCAATCCATCGCCGGAACAGATCGCGGCCTATTCCTGCGACAGGCATGTGCGCGCCGACATGCCGCCGTCTTTCCTGTGCCTCGCCATGGATGACGATATCGTGCCGCCGCGCGAAAATGGCATCGCCATGTTCAGTGCGCTCAATGCCGCCAAGGTGCCGGTGGAAATGCACATGTTCCAGCAGGGCGGCCACGGATTCTCGATCCGCGGCACGGTGGGCAAACCCTGCGCGGCCTGGCCCGACCTTTTCCTCACATGGGCCGCCGTGCACGGCTTCACGCCAAGACAAGTTTAGGGAGAATTTTCATGGATCGCCGCAATGTCCTTGCGCTGGGGCTCGCAGCCACGGCCTTTTCCGGCCGCGCCATTGCCCAGCCGGTGATGCCTGGCGATGGCAGCGTTGCCAGCGACCCGCAGGAGGTGGTGACCCTGTGGCCCGGCACGCCGCCCGGCGGTGAAAATCTGCGCCTGCCTCCGCATCGCGCCTCGGTACACGAGCCCGCCTACACGCGTCCGGTGGACCGCGCCATCGATCAGGTCGGCGCGCCCTCCATGATGGTGTTCCGCCCGGAAAAGCCTGACGGCTCCGCCATCATCATCGCGCCGGGCGGCGGCTACAGCCGCGAGATGTTCGATTTCGAAGGCGCCGATGTCGCGCGGCGTCTGAATCAGGTGGGCATGACCTGCTTCGTGCTGCGCTATCGCCTGCCGGGCGAAGGCTGGGCGCGGCGCAGCGACGTGCCGCTGCAGGATGCCCAGCGCGCGATGCGCCTGGTGCGCGCGAACGCCGCCCGCTGGGACATCGATCCGGCCCGCGTCGGTTTCATGGGGTTCTCGGCGGGCGGCCATGTCGCCTGTTCCATCGCGACGCGCTTCTCGGCGCTGGTCTATAGCGCGGTCGATGACGCCGATCACGCCGAAGCGCGCCCCAGCTTCTCGGTGCCCATGTATCCCGTCGTCACCATGGGCGAAGGCTGCCACCAGGGCTCGCGCGACAAGCTGCTGGGAGAAAGTCCCACAGCGGCGCAGATCGACACCTATTCCTGCGAGAAGCACATCCCGCCCAACGCGCCGCCCACCTTCATCGCGCTGGCGGCGGACGACACGGTGGTGCTGCCAATCCCCAACGCGCTGGCCTATTACACGGCGCTGCGCACCGCCAGCATCCCCGCCGAAATCCATGTGTTCGAGGAAGGCGGCCACGGCTTCGGCATCGCCCGCACGGCAGGCCATCCCGATTTCATCTGGCCCAACCTTTTCATCGCCTGGGCGCGGCAGCACGGATTCGTGAAGAACTAGGCCGCGTCCCGTTCCCGCCCGCCGATGAACGCCAGCGCCGTGCGCAGCACGTCGATCCCCGCCTCATGGCGCGGCCCGTGTTCGCTCAGATGCCGCCGAAACAGCCGCGCGCCGGGCCTCCCGTTGTAAAGTCCCAGCATCGGCCGCAGATACGGATAAAGCCGCGCGCCGTCGTGGACTTTCCGTTCGACATATTCGCAATAGCCCGCGACCGCCGCATCCAGATCGGTGGGCGCATCGCCAAAGAACCGCGCATCCGCTTCCGCCAGCAGCGCG
>JAFIHO010000067.1 GCA_017849395.1 Hyphomicrobiales bacterium | reverse complement strand
GCGTGCAGAAGGACATTCTGGACAAGGTCGAGCAGACCCTGCGCGTCGAATTCATGTCCAACCTGGCGCGCACCGCCAAACGCGACGCCCATGAACAGATGGCGGAAATCTTCAACAATTTCGACCGCCAGACCGAAAGCCGCTTCATCACCGCGCTGGAGGAACGCAGCCGCGACTCCGCCGAGCGCATCAAGGCGCTGATGTTCACCTTCGAGGATCTGGGCAAGCTGGACCCGGGTTCGATCCAGACCCTGCTGCGCAATGTGGACAAGGACAAGCTGGGCCTGGCGCTGAAGGGCGCCACCGACGGGCTGCGCGACGTGTTCTTCTCCAACATGAGCGAGCGCGCCGGAAAAATCCTGAAGGAAGACATGGAATCCATGGGCCCCGTGCGCCTGAAGGACGTGGATGAAGCACAGATGAAGATGGTCAATGTCGCCAAGGACCTCGCCAACAAGGGCGAGATCATGATCGCGGGCGGCGGCGCCGAAGACGAGCTGGTGTATTGATGAGCACGGCAGCGAAATTCACTTTCGACACCGAATTCGACGGCCAGGCCGACAAGCCGTCCGCCGATGCGCGGGCGCGCCAGCGCAAGACGCTGACCGTGCAGGAAATCGATGCGCTGCGCGCCGAGGCCCGCCGCGAAGGCGAGAGCAGCAGCACAGCCCGCGCGACAGAGGCGCTGGAGCGCGCGGTCGCGGCGCTGACCATCGCCCTGCGCGCCGCGCTGGACCAGAGCCATGCCGAGATCGAGGCTGTCCGCGAGGAGACCGCGTTCCTGGCGCTGTGCATTGCCGGCAAGCTGGCCCCCGCCGCCATCGCGGCCCTGCCCGCCACCGATGTCGAAACGGCGCTGCGCCAGATGCTGCACCAGGCCATCGCCGAGCCGCGCGTGATGCTGTCGGCCCCACCCGCCATCGTCGCGGCCATCGAGCCGCGCATCAAGGACATCGCGCATGAGGAAGGCTATGAAGGCCGGATCGTGCTGCATGCCGATCCCGCCCTGTCCGGCGCCGATTGCCGCATCGAATGGCGCGGCGGCGGCAGCGAACGCAGCCAGCGCACCATCGAAGAAGCCATCGAAGCGCTTGTCGCGCATCGTTTCACCCCCGCGAAAGGATAAGCCATGACGGGAACAGATAATGTCGATCTGCCCGATCTGAGCGGCGGCGAAGCCGCCCAGTCCGGCGCGCTTCTGACCGGCGGCAGCGAGCAGGAAGCCGCGCCGAAACATTCCGCCCAGGATCTGGAAGCGGTGTTCGACGTTCCGGTCACCGTGTCGGCGGTGCTGGGCAAATCGGCGATGGAAGTGAGCCAGCTTCTGAAGCTGGGCCGCGGCGCGATCCTGGAGCTGGATCGCAAGGTCGGCGAGGCGATCGATATTTATGTGAACGACCGGCTGGTGGCGCGCGGCGAAGTCGTGCTGGTGGAAGACCGGCTGGGCGTGACCATGACGGAAATCATCAAGTCGGGCCAGAGCTAGGGCTCGGAAAAGGAAGCGTATCATGCGGCTACTCATTGTCGGCGGTCTCAACGGCCAGATCGGGGCGGCGACCAAGATCGCGATGGATCGCGGCGCCAAGGTTTCGCACGCAGCCGATATCGAACAGGCGCTGGCGTCTCTGCGCGGCGGCGCGGGCGCGGATCTGGTGTTCTGCGACGTGGTGCTGGAGATTTCCGCGCTGGTGCGGGGCCTGGCGGCGGAACGCATCTGCACGCCGGTCGTGGCCTGCGGCATCGGAACAGATACACGCCGCGCCGTGGATGCGATCCGCGCGGGCGCGAAGGAATATCTGCCCCTGCCCGCCGATCCGGAACTGATCGCGGCGGTGCTGGCGGCGGTGGCTGACGAGTCCCACCAGCTTGTCTATGAAGACGAGGCGATGGGCGCGGTGTTGGCGCTGGCCGACCAGATCGCGGGCAGCGAAGCCTCGATCCTTATCACCGGCGAGAGCGGCACGGGTAAGGAAGTGCTGGCGCGCTATGTCCACCGCAAATCGGCGCGTTCCGACAAGCCGTTCATTTCGGTGAACTGCGCCGCCATTCCCGAGAATTTGCTGGAATCCGAATTGTTCGGCCATGAGAAGGGCGCGTTCACCGGCGCCATCGCGCGGCGCATCGGCAAGTTCGAGGAAGCCAATGGCGGCACATTGCTGCTGGACGAAATCAGCGAGATGGATGCGCGGCTGCAGGCCAAGCTGCTGCGCGCCATCCAGGAGCGCGAGATCGACCGCGTGGGCGGCACCAAGCCTGTCAAGGTGGATATCCGCATCATCGCCACCTCCAACCGCGACCTGGCCGAGGCGGTCAAGCATGGCACTTTCCGCGAAGACCTTCTGTATCGCCTGAATGTCGTGAACCTGCGCCTGCCCGCCTTGCGCGAGCGGCCCAAGGACATCCGCGCCCTGTCGCAGCATTTCGCGCGCAAATACGCGGAAGCCAATGGCGTGGCCTTCCGCCCGCTGGCTTCGGCTACCGAGCGCCTGCTGCTGGGCCATCCCTGGCGCGGCAATGTGCGCGAGTTGGAGAACACCATCCATCGCGCCGTGCTGCTGGCCCAGGGACCGGAGATTGCGCCGGAAGCCATTCGCCTACCGGACGGAACGCAGGTCAGTTCCGCGCCCGTGATGGCGCCGCAGGTGCAGAGCGCGGTGGTCAATGCTGCCGCCGTGACGCGCGGGCTTGTGGGCCGCACCGTGGCCGATGTGGAACGCGATCTGATCCTGGACACGCTGGATCACTGCCTGGGCAACCGCACCCATGCGGCGAATATCCTGGGCATCTCGATCCGCACCCTGCGCAACAAGCTGCGCGAATATTCCGACGCCGGAATGCCGGTGCCGGGCCATGGCGAGCAGAGGATTGCGGGCTAAATGACCGACGTCACCGCGGCAGCACCCGCCGGGGGCTTTTCACCCGCCAAGGCGCTGGCGATCCTCCAGCGCAGCGAACTGGGCCTTGCGGTCGCCATCATGGCGATCCTGGTGGTGCTTATCCTGCCGCTGCCGACCTGGCTGCTGGACGTGATGCTGGCCTTTTCGCTCAGCTTCTCCATCCTGATCCTCATGACGGCGGTATTCATCCGCAAGCCGCTGGAATTCAGCTCCTTCCCGACCATCCTGCTCATCACCACGATGCTGCGGCTGGCGCTGAACCTCGCCTCCACGCGGCTGATCCTGTCCCATGGCAATGAGGGCACGTCCTCGTCCGGCTATGTGATCCAGGCCTTCGGCAACCTGATCATGCAGGGCAATTTCGTGATCGGGCTGATCGTGTTCGCGATCCTGATCATCGTGAACTTCATCGTCATCACCAAGGGTTCGGGCCGTATCGCGGAAGTCGCGGCGCGCTTCAGCCTGGACGCCATGCCCGGCAAGCAGATGGCGATCGACGCCGACCTGTCGGCGGGGCTGATCGACGAGAAAGAAGCCAAAATCCGCCGCAAGACCATCGAGGCGGAATCCAATTTCTTCGGCGCCATGGACGGCGCCTCGAAATTCGTCCGCGGCGACGCCGTCGCCGGCCTGCTCATTACCTTTATCAACGTCATCGGCGGTATCATCGTCGGTGTGGCGCAGAATAATCTTTCCTTCGCCGACGCCGCCCAGACCT
>JAFIHO010000066.1 GCA_017849395.1 Hyphomicrobiales bacterium | reverse complement strand
CTGGCCGTCCCACAGGTGGGAGGCCTTCACGATCTCGGTCGCCTTGGCGCGGACCTTGTCCATCGGCAACGTATAGTCGGCATAGACGAACACGCTGCCGATGATGCTGGAGGAGGAGCGCGTCCAGTTGGTGAAAGGATTCTGGAACAGATAGGAGAGCGGCACGATCTGGCGCCGCCAGTCCCACAGCCGCACCACGACATAGGTGGAGGTGATCTCCTCCACCCAGCCCCACTCCTTGTCGATCACCACCGCATCGCCCATGCGCAGCGGCTGGGTGAATGCGAGCTGCAATCCGGCGAAAAGATTTTCCAGCAGCGGGCGCGCCGCCAGTCCTGCCACGATGCCGACAATACCCGCGCTGGCGAAGAGCGAGATGCCGAACTGACGGACGGAGTCGAAGCTCATCAGCGCGAAGCCGAAAGTGACCAGCACCAGCAGCACATTGGCAGCCCGGCGCAGCAGGCCCATCTGGGTTACCGCCTTACGCGCCAGAAGATTGTCGCTGGTGTCGAGCTTCAGGCCGTAGACGTAACGGTCGATGGCGATGTTGGCGATGACCAGCACGATCCAGCCAAGCTGGCCGATGAACAGCGCGCCGAAGATGGGCCGCAATTCCTGACGAACACTCTCCGGCAGATTCATCAGCGACAGCGCCACACCGGCGGCGAACAGGGCCAGCATGAAGCGCACCAGCCCGCGCGTGCGATTCCAGGCCTGACGCGCGAAGGGATGCCAGTCTGCAGACTGACGGGCGAGGATGCGGGTGACGGTGCGCTGGGCCAGAAGACCGATGGTCACGATGGCAGCGAAAACAAGCGGGCCGTAAACCCAAACGGGAATCCAGGCGAAGGCTTCTGCCGACAGCTTTGCGAAAGCGGACATGTTTCGCCAACGGTTGCCGCCGCAAAAAGTTTCATTCACGCATGGCACAAAAGAAAAAGCCGCCGGAGCAGCGGCCAGGAAAGCGCGCAGCGAAGCGGAGCGTTTTCCGTCCGGCCGTGCGACCAGACAGAAAGGACGCCCGGCTTTTTCAAAAGAAAAAGCCGGACGTTTCACCGCCCGGCTTTTCTTGGCGCATCAGGATGCGATCAGATCGCTTCCTTCAGCTCCTTGGAGGCGCGGAACGCGACCTTCTTGGACGCCTTGATCTTGATGGCTTCGCCGGTCGCGGGATTGCGGCCCATGCGCGGACCGCGCTTGCGCACGACGAGGATCCCTAAGCCGTTGAGGCGGATGCGGGCGCCCTTCTTCAGGTGCTTGGTGATGAGGCTGATCGTGTCTTCCAGAATCGCATTGGCGCCCTTCTGGGAGAGTTCGTGCTTCTCGGCCAACTGGCCCGCGAGCTGGCGGGTGGAAACGGTTTCGACTTTTGCGGCGGCTTTGGTTGCCATGGGAGTGTCCCTCTTAACGAATCAACGATAAGCCCGATTTTACGGCATTTTTCGCAAATAAAAGGGGGCGGTGGCCGAAAACCCCCTAAAAATCGGCATTTTCCGGCACCGCAGCAAAGAAAAAGCCCGAAAACCAGTGGTTTCCGGGCTCTATCTGATTCGTCTGACGCGGAATTTATGCGGCGGTGTCGGAAGCCGCATTCTCCACGCGCTCGGAAATGCGAGCCGATTTGCCGGTACGGCCGCGCAGATAATACAGCTTCGCGCGGCGCACCTTGCCCTTGCGCACCACATTCACCGAATCCACCAGCGGGGAGTAGATGGGGAACACGCGCTCCACGCCCTCGCCATAGGAGAGCTTGCGCACGGTGAAGCTTTCGTTCAGGCCCGCGCCCTGGCGCGCGATGCACACGCCCTCGAACGCCTGCAGGCGCTCGCGCGTCTTGTTCTGCTTGGTCTTCTCGTCATAGGTGACGTCGACCACCTTGACGTTGACCTTCAACGTGTCGCCGGGGCGGAATTCGGGAAGCGCCTTGGCCCGCACGGTGGCCATCTGCTCGGCTTCGAGCGTCTGCAAAATGTTCATTTTTCGGGTCTCCGCGCGGGAAAATTCGTCTGAGGGCCGGGGGATATAGCGGAAGCCTCGGCCTTTTCATAGAGGGTCCAGAGGTCAGGCCGCCGGGAGCGCGTCAGGGCTTCAGCCTGCGCCTGCCGCCATTTGGCGATTTCCTTGTGATTTCCTTGGGTTAATACCTCCGGAATGGGCCGGTCCTCGAAGCTCTGGGGGCGGGTGAATTGCGGATATTCCAGAAGGCCCGCGGCGAAGCTTTCCTCGCTTGTGGAAGCCTCTGCCCCCAGCACGCCGGGGATCAGCCGGACCGAGGCCTCGATCAGGGCCATGGCGGCGATTTCGCCCCCGGCCAGCACAAAGTCGCCGATGCTGATTTCCTCGATCTGGCGGGCGTCGATCACCCGCTGGTCCAGTCCCTCGAACCGGCCGCACAGCAGGACCGCGCCCGGCCCCGCCGCCAGCGCGCGCACCCGCGCCTGGGTCAGGGGCGCGCCGCGGGGTGACAGATAAATAAGAGGACGCCCGGCCCGCTCCACCGCGTCGATGGCGGCGGCGGCCACGTCGGCCCGCATCACCATGCCCGGTCCGCCGCCCGAGGGCGTGTCGTCCACGGTGCGATGCTTGCCCAGACCGTGATCGCGGATGTCGCGCACATCCAGCGACCAGAGTTGCTTATCCAGCGCCTTGCCCAGCAGCGAGATGCCAAGCGGACCGGGGAACATGTCGGGGAATAGCGTGAGGACCGTGGCGGACCAGCTACTCGACATGATCATTGTCTTCATCGTCTTCCGGCACCGCGACCTTGATGCGGCCGCCCGGAATGTCGATCACCGGCACCGTCTCGCGGGTGAAGGACAGCATCACGCTGTTTCCGTCATCGCGCGTGATCTCGATCACATCGCCCGCGCCGTAATTGTGGATCGCGGCGACCTTGCCCAGCACCCGGCCTTCGCTGTCCTGCGCTTCCAGCCCGATCAGGTCGGCGTGATAGAATTCTTCTTCGTCCGTCGCGGGCAGCGCGTCGCGCGCCACGAACAGTTCTGTGCCTTTCAGCGCCTCCGCCGCGTTGCGGTCGGTGATGCCGGAAAACGCAATCACCGCCTCTCCGTCCTTTGTCGGACGAAGGGCGGTGATTTCATACTTGCGGCCCTTGCGGTCATGCAGCGCGCCATAGGCGCCGAGGGTATCCGGTTCGGCGGTGAAGATTTTTGCCTTCACCTCGCCCTTCAGACCCTGCGCGCCGATGATGGCGGCGAGAAGTACGTCGCGGGCCACCGCGGTTTAGGCGGAAGCTTCTTCCGCGGCCTTGGCGGCGGCGGCAGCGCGCTCCTGCGCCTTCTTCTTGGGCTGGGCCTTTTGCGGGTTGTTGTGCAGGCGCGGCTTCACCACACCGGCATTGGCCAGCATCTTGTGCACGCGGTCGGACGCGGTCGCGCCCTTGGCGATCCAGGCCTTGGCGACGTCCAGGTCCAGCTTCACGCGGTCGGCATGATCCGACGGCAGCAGCGGATTGTAGAAGCCGATCTTCTGGATGAAGCGGCCATCGCGGGGCGAACGCGAATCCGCGATCACGATGTTGTAATGGGGGCGCTTCTTGGTGCCGCCGCGCGCCAGGCGAATCTTGAGAGACATGTGACTTTCCTTTCTCAACTGTCATTCCCGCGAAAGCGGGAATCCAACTTCTCTATTTGGTCGCTCCCGCTCGCGCGGACGCTCCCACTTCCTTGTCTGGTCGCTCCCGCTCGCGCGGACGCTCCCTACCGCCGTCCCGGAAAAATTCCGGGCGGCAAACCGCCGGGCATTCCGCCCATTCCGGGCATCATCGGCATGCGGCCGCCCTTGCCCATCTTCTTCATCATGTCCGCCATCTGGCGGTGCATCTTCAAAAGCTTGTTCACGTCGCTGACATCCACGCCCGCGCCCGCGGCAATGCGCTTCCTGCGCGAGCCGTTGATGATGTCGGGATCGCGGCGTTCCTTTTTCGTCATCGACTGGATGATGGCTTCCTGCCGCGTGATGACCTTGTCGTCCAGGCCTGCCGCTTCGAGCTGGCCCTTGATCTTGCCGACGCCCGGCAACATGCCGAGCACGCCCTTCATGCCGCCCAGCTTCTTCATCTGGTTCAACTGGGTGGCGAGATCGTCCATGTCGAACGATCCCTTCTTCATCTTGGCGGCGATCTTTTCCGCTTCCGCCTTGTCGAGCGTTTCCGCCGCCTTCTCGACCAGCGACACGACATCGCCCATGTCGAGGATGCGGCCCGCCACGCGATCGGGATGGAAGGCTTCCAGCGCGTCCAGCTTTTCGCCGGCGCCGAGGAACTTGATCGGCGCGCCGGTGACGGTGCGCATCGACAGCGCAGCGCCGCCGCGACCGTCGCCATCGACACGGGTCAGGATGATGCCCGTGATCTTCACCCGGTCGTTGAAGCTTTTGGCGATGTTCACCGCGTCCTGGCCGGTCAGCGAGTCCGCCACCAGAAGCGTCTCATGCGGATTGACCAGCGCCTTCACGCTGGCGACTTCGCCCATCAACTGCTCATCGACATGCTGGCGGCCCGCCGTATCCAGGATCACCGCGTCGTAACCGCCAACTTTCGCCGAAGCCATCGCGCGGCGCGCGATGTCCAGCGGTCCCTGCCCCGCAAGGATCGGCAGGGTGGCGATGCCCGCCTGCTCGCCCAGAATCTTCAACTGCTCCATCGCCGCCGGACGGGTCGTGTCCAGCGAGGCCATCAGCACCTTTTTCTTGTCGCGCGTCTGCAGCAGCAGGCCCAGCTTGGCGCTGGTGGTGGTCTTGCCCGAGCCCTGCAGGCCGACCATCAGGATCGGCGCGGGCGGCGAGCCCAGGCTGAGCGCCTCGTTCTTTTCGCCCAGCGTTTCGACCAGCACGTCATGGACGATCTTGACCACCTGCTGGCCGGGCGTGACCGAGCGGATGACATTTTCACCAATGGCGCGGGGGCGCACCTTTTCGATGAAATCCTTCACCACAGGCAGGGCGACGTCCGCCTCGATCAGGGCGGTACGGACCTCCCCCAGGGCCGCATCGACATCGGCCTCGGTGAGCGCGCCGCGCCCCCGGAGCCGGTCGAACACGCCGCCCAGGCGGCTTTGAAGACTCTCAAACAATCCAATAACTCCAGACGGTTACGCCCTTGCTTTCCGGGCAGAACCGCAAGCATCTTTGCCCCAGGGGGCGCAACGCGCTGCCTGGGGGCGATCCCCCGCGCCGGGCGGGGGACCGGAAAGTCATAAGGGCTTTCCGGAAACGGTGGGGGTTTTACGGCCCCGGCACTAGCCTGTCAAACGGGCCCTACGGCGATGCGCCAGTTCCTGAACCGCCACCTTGCGGCGGCGCTTCTGCAAATTGCCGCGGCCGTGAAGGGCGACCGAGGAACGCAAGCGCCATTCGCATCACCCTGCGATACAGACATCGCGCCGGAAGATTGGTATCGAGGGAAGATACCCGGTACGATGTGCATCACATTCGTCCGTATGCATCCGTACATTTCTGCGATCCATCCCTTGAACGATACGCCACGCGATTTGCAATCAGACCTTGACGCCGTCGCCGCCATAAAGGCGGTGCCCCTTATCCTGGATGTCGTCTGCAAGACCACCGGCATGGGCTTCGCCGCCGTCGCGCGGGTGACCGAAGACCGCTGGATGGCCTGCGCGGTGCGCGACGACATTGCATTCGGCATGGCGCCGGGCAGCGTGCTGGAGATCGACACCACCTTCTGCCGCGAGGTGCGCGCCAACCGCCAGCCGATCGTGATCGACAATGTCGCGGAAAGCCCGGACTGGTGCAGCCATCGCATTCCCCGGCTGTACGGATTTCAAAGCTATATCTCGGTGCCCATCGTGATGCCGGACGGCGAATGTTTCGGCACGCTTTGCGCCATCGATCCCAAGCCCACCTGGCTCGACAATCCCCAGGTGACGGGCATGTTCAAGCTGTTCGCCGAACTGATCGCTTTTCATCTTGATGCGGGACGGAGACTGGCGGCCAGGGACGCATCGCGCGAAGACGAACACAATGCCGAACTGCGCGACCAGTTCATCGCGGTTCTGGGGCACGATCTGCGCAATCCGCTCGCGGCGATCGATGCGGGCACCCGTCTTTTGCAGCGCACGCCGTTGAACGAGCGCGCCACGCTGGTGGTCGGACAGATGCAGACCAGCGTCAAGCGCATGTCGGCGCTGATCACCGACGTGCTGGATTTCGCGCGCGGGAGACTGGGCGGCGGCTTCACCATCGAGCGCAACGCGGTGGAGCTTGCGCCCATCCTGGCGCAGGTCACGGCGGAGATGCAGACCGCGCTGCCCAGCCGCCGCATCGAGAGCGATTTTTCCGGCCTGGGCACGGTGCGTTGCGACGCAGCGCGCCTCGCCCAGCTTCTGTCCAACCTTTTGGGCAACGCCGTCACCCATGGCGCCCATGACAGTCCCAT
>JAFIHO010000065.1 GCA_017849395.1 Hyphomicrobiales bacterium | reverse complement strand
TTCACCGCCTTCTTCGCGCCTTTCTTGGCCTTCTTGACTGCCTTCTTCGCGGCCTTCACGACCTTGGCCTTCTTGGACTTCTTCTTTTTCTTCTTCTTCTTGGCAGGCTTGCCGGTGAACAGGCCGGCGACGGCGGCTTCCAGTTCGGCGGCCTTTTCAGCCAGTGCCGATTTTTTCTTTGCCATGACGAGTATCCTCTTTGGATCGAGATCGATCGATTGCGTAGTTCGTGACCGCGCCGGATGCCCGGCGGCCGCGGCGCCGTCACAAAGGCCGGTTCACGCGACCGTCGTTAACTAAAGCGATTCTTCAAGCGCGCAAAATTTTTGTGCATGGAACCCCAAAGAAGAAAGGCGCGGATTGCTCCGCGCCTTTCCGGGATGAGTCGGTAAACCCGCTCGTTATTCGTCCTTCTTGACCTTCTTCTTGAGCGCCGCGCCCAGAATGTCGCCAAGCGAGGCGCCGCTGTCGGAGGAACCGTACTGCTGAACGGCCTCCTTCTCCTCGGCCACTTCGCGCGCCTTGATCGACAGGGAGACCTTGCGGGTCGTCTTGTCCAGGGCGGTGACCAGGGCATCGACCTTGTCGCCCTTGCCGAAGCGTTCCGGACGCTGGTCGTTGCGGTCGCGCGCCAGGTCGGCGCGGCGGATGAAGGCGCGGACGCCGCCTTCCAGTTCCACCTCAATGCCGCCGTCATTGACTTCGGTGACCGTGCCGGTGACGACCTGGTTCTTGCGCAGGGCGCCGCCGCCCGCACCCGCCTTCTCGATCGGGTCGGAGTCGAGCTGCTTGATGCCGAGCGAGACGCGCTCCTTCTCGATATCGATGTCCAGCACCTTGGCCTTCACGATCTGGCCCTTGGCATAGTCCTTGATGGCTTCCTCGCCCGGCTTGGACCAGGACAGGGCGGACAGGTGCACCATGCCGTCGATGTCGCTGTCCAGGCCGACGAACAGGCCGAACTCGGTGATCGACTTGATCTCGCCCTCGATGACGGTGCCCGCCGGATGGTTGGCGGTGAAGCTGTTCCAGGGATTTTCCTGGGTCTGCTTCAGGCCGAGGCTGATGCGGCGCTTGTTGGAATCCACTTCCAGCACCTGAACGTCCACTTCCGTGCCGGGGGTGACCAGCTTGGAGGGGGCCATGTTCTTCTTGACCCAGGACATTTCGGAGACATGCACCAGGCCTTCCACGCCCGGCTCCAGTTCCACGAAGGCGCCGTAATCGGTGACGTTGGTGTCCTTGCCGGTGAACTTGCCGCCGACCGGGTACTTCACGGCGACGCCGTCACACGGATGGGTCTGGAGCTGCTTCATGCCCAGGCTGATGCGCTGGGTGTCGTGGTTGATCTTGATGATCTGCACGGTGACGGTCTGGCCGACATTCAGCACCTCGGTCGGGTGGCTGACGCGGCGCCAGGCGATGTCGGTGACATGCAGCAGGCCGTCCACGCCGCCCAGATCCACGAAGGCGCCATAGTCGGTGATGTTCTTGACCACGCCTTCGACCACCTGCTTCTCCTGCAGGCTGGCGACCAGGCTGGTGCGCTCCTCGGCGCGGCGCTCTTCCAGAACGGCGCGGCGGGACACGACGATGTTGCCGCGGCGGCGATCCATCTTCAGGATCTGGAACAGCTGCGACTGGTTCATCAGCGGGCCGACATCGCGCATCGGGCGCACATCGACCTGGCTGCCGGGCAGGAAGGCCACGGCGCCGTCGAGGTCGACGGTGAAGCCACCCTTGACGCGGCCGAAGATCACGCCGGTGACGCGGGTCTGGTCGTTGAAGGCGCGTTCCAGCTTGATCCAGCTTTCCTCGCGGCGGGCCTTGTCACGCGACAGCACGGCTTCGCCCAGCGCGTTCTCGACGCGCTCCAGATACACTTCCACTTCATCGCCCACCTTGACCTCGGCGGGGATGCCCGGCATCGCGAATTCCTTCAGCGAGATGCGGCCTTCGGTCTTCAGGCCGACATCGACCATGGCGAAGTCATTTTCGATGGCGACGATGATGCCCTTGATGACCTGGCCTTCCTGGGGGCTCTGGGTCACGAAGCTCTGTTCGAGCATCGCCGCGAAATCGTCCCGGCTGGGAGCGGCGATGGAGGCGGCGGGGTTGGACTTCACTGCGGTTGCTACGCGGGCCATAAGATTCCTGTACAGACGTTCATGCCGGCCGAACGCATGTCGGCGGACTTCCCCGGATGGGGCGGTTGGTTTTTTGGATCGGTAAGCGGTCTGCCCGAAGGCCGCCGGGCCTCCTTAGCCCCTGTGGCGGTCCTTGAGCGCGCCTGACACCTTGGGTTCAACCAGGGCAAGGGCGGCCGCGAACGCCGCGTCTATATCCAAATTGCTGGTATCGAGCAAGTCGGCGTCGGGGGCCTTGGCCAGGGGGGATATGGCCCTGGTGCGGTCGGCATGGTCGCGAGCCTGGATTTCGCCCAGCAAGGTTTCCAAATCCTTTTCGATGCCCAGCCCCTTGAGTTCCAGCCAGCGTCGCCGGGCGCGCACTTCGGGGGCCGCGTCTATGAACAGCTTGGCGGTCGCATGGGGCGCGATGACAGTTCCGATGTCGCGCCCGTCCATCACCGCCCCGGGACCATCGCCGGGCGGATGGGCCAGGAACCCGGTCTGGAAATCATGCAGGGCGGCGCGCACCGCGGGAATGGCCGAAACCTTGCTGGCCGCCATCCCGACCAGATCGGTGCGGATTGCCGGATCGCCGGCCCGGGACAGGTCGATGCCCCGCGCGCCACGCATGGCGTCGGCCTCGATGGCGGGATTGCCGCCCGCTTCCAGAACCGAAAGCGCCGTCAGGCGATACAACACCCCGGAATCCAGATGTGCGAAATTGAAATGCCGCGCCAGACGGCGCGCCAGCGTGCCCTTGCCCGATGCGGCCGGGCCGTCCACGGCGATGATGATGGTCATGCACCTTTCCTGAACGGATTTGCCGCAATCTGACAAGAGGCCTGTTCCGGGTGCGGCACTTCTGGCCGGGGATGGGCCGGGATGATAGGTAGCAACGGGGATATCCGCCCCCTCATCGAACCAGACCGGGGCATGACCACAACGCTCGACACACCGCAGGAGGGCGGACCGGCGCTTTGCGCGGCGGTGGACCGCCCCCATGACCGGGCCCGGACATCGAGTTTCGCGGGCGACAGTCCCAATCTGGACCTGATCCGCGCGGTGGCCGTGCTGTGCGTCTATTTCGGCCATTTCTACACCATCTTCACCGCGTCGGAGTCGATCTGGGCCTGGCGCTTCGCCCAGATGGGCGTCTGCATCTTCTTCGTCTACACCTGTTTCGTGCTGATGCTGTCGCTGGAGCGGGCGCAGCGGCGCGGGGAATCCCTGTTCGGCGATTTCTATATCCGCCGCCTGTTCCGGCTGATGCCGCTGAGCATCGTCTGCACCCTGTTCGTCTATTTTTTCGTTCCGCCCGATGGCGATGCGCCCGGCTGGACGCCATGGGAACTGTTCGCGAACCTGACGCTGATCCAGTTCCTGACCTTCACGCGCAACATGATCAGCGTGTCGTGGAGCCTGGCTTTCGAATGGCAGATGTACCTGTTCCTGCCCTTCCTGTTCCTGTTCGGACGGACGCGGCCATTCTGGATGCTGATGGGATTGTGGGTGCTGGCGCTGGGGCTCGCCATGCTGCAGCCCATGGTCAGCGCGCGCGCGGGCATCCTGCATTTCGTGCCGAACTTCATGGCGGGCGTAATCGCGTGGAAATTGTCGCTGATGCGGCCGCGCAGCGTGCCGGGCTGGCTATGGCCCATCGCCTTCATGCTGACCTGGGTAATCTTCCTGGCCGCGCAGCATGAGCAGGCGATGTTCTTCCGTTCCTTCTTCGCGCTGGCGCTGGGTCTCGCCATCCCATGGTTCGGCGAGATGCCGTCCGGCGTTCTGGGCAAGGCCGCGCATGTGGTGGCGAAGTACAGCTATGGAATCTACCTGTCCCATCCGGGATTGTTATGGTTCGCGCATGAGCAGACCTGGCCCATGGCGGTGAAGCTGGGTTTCGTGGCTGTCACGTCGGCAGCGGTGCCGTATGCGATGTTCCATCTGATCGAGAGCCCGATGATCACAGCGGGCATGCGCGTGGTTTCCCATTCGCGCAAATTGTGGCGCTCACGCTCGGACGCGGCGTGGTGAATCGCAGTTCTAGCTAGACGCCCTGCCGGTGTACCAGGCCGGAGCGCTGGCCCGTTCGCCGAACCATCCCCAGTCAACAAGCGTCTCAATGAACAAAGACCGCGAGTAGTTGCGATATATCGGTCCCAACAGGCTTACCCAATGGCCCACCCTTCTGACGGCGTCTGCGTATTCGTGGTCCATTCCCAAAACCAGTGCACCATGGGGTGAGCCAAAATCGGGAACAAAGGCTTCGCAAAGTAACTCGTGCCCCGCCTCCAGCTTCAACCGGAACGGTGTCACAACCGAAATGCCGAGGTCGCGGGCAGCCATCTCCCAAGCAGCGGAAATCGCGCTATCCAAAATCAGGCCTCGAAGGCCGCGCCCAGCGCCGTCATCAGGCCCTGATATTCCGGGAAGCTGGTCGCGATCATCGTGATGTCGTCGGCGGTGACCGGCTTTTGCGATGCCATGCCCATGGTGAGGAAGCTCATCGCGATGCGGTGATCCATATGGGTGGTCACCGTGCCGCCGCCGGGCACGCCGTCCGGCCCCATGCCTTCCACCATCAGATCATCGCCTTCGATGGCGATGGAGACGCCATTGACCTCCAGCCCCCGCGCCACGGCTGCGAGGCGGTCGCTTTCCTTCACCCGCAATTCCTCCAGCCCCAGCATCGTGGTCTTGCCTTTGGCGAAGGCGGCGGCGACCGAAAGAACCGGATATTCGTCGATCATCGAGGGCGCGCGAGCAGCAGGCACCGTCACGCCGCGCAGTTCGGAATGGCTCACGACAAGATCGCCAATCTCCTCGCCGCCACTGGTGCGGCGGTTTTCGATGCCGATCTTCGCGCCCATCTCCAGCAGCGTGTCGAGCAGGCCGGTGCGGCGCGGATTGAGCAGGATGGCGGGCAGCACGATCTGAGACCCCGGCACGATCAGCGCCGCGACCAACGGAAACGCGGCGGAAGACGGATCGCGCGGCACTTCGACCTCGGTGCCCGCCAGCCTTGCCCTCCCGGTGAGCGCGATGGTTTCGCCCGTGCCTTCCGGCGTGACCGCGATCTGCGCGCCGAAGGCTTTCAGCATTTTCTCGCTGTGATCGCGGGTCAGCGTGGTCTGGGTGATGCGGCTGACCCCTTCGGCGTTCAGCGCCGCCAGCAGCAGCGCCGATTTCACCTGGGCCGAAGCGGTGGTGATGGTGGTGGTGATGGCCCGGGCGTTTGCCGCGCCATGCAGGGTGAGCGGCATCAGCGCCTTGGCCCCCTGCCCTTCATAGGTGACGCCGAACGCCTTGAGCGGATCGACCACCCGCGCCATGGGCCGGGACCGCAGCGAGGCGTCGCCCGTGAATACCGCCGTTATCGGGGTGGTCGCCATCGCCCCCATCACCAGCCGCGAGCCGGTGCCCGAATTGCCGAAATCCAGCGGTGCGGCGAGCGTGTGCCAGTTTCCGACGCCCGTGCCCCGGACCCGCCATGTGCCCGGACCCGTCCGCGCCACCTGGGCGCCGAAGCCGGTCAGGGCCTGGCCGGTATTTTTTACGTCTTCAGACTCAAGAAGGCCGGAAACCCGGGTTTCTCCCGTGGCCAGCGCGCCCAATATAAGTGCGCGCTGGGAAATCGACTTGTCGCCGGGAATTGTGGCGGTTCCCTTCAGGGGGGCGGCGCGGCGGGCGCGCAATGGGCTGGTTTCCGTGGCGTGCATGGGGCTTTGCAAAAGACCTTTACAGGCGGGGCAACCCGTGGCAAACGCGCCCCCTCTGAACCCTCTTCTTCACGGGAAGCACATCTTGGTCAAGGCTGATCTCGGAACCAAACGGGCCTGCCCCAGCTGCAATTCGCGCTTCTACGATCTGGACAAGCGTCCGATCGAGTGCCCGAAATGCGGTTTCAGCTATGAGCCGGAAGCGCTGTTCAAGCAGCGCCGCAGCCGTCAGCCCGAGCCCGCCGCCACCGGGACTATCCGCGCCGAGGATGCCGAGGACGACGAGGACGAGGACGACGAGAATGAGGACGCCGATTCCGACGAGGACGAGGAGGAAGAGGCTGTCGAGGAAGCGCCGCTGAGCGTAGCCGCGACCGGCGAGGACGAAGACGAAGAGGCCGCCGAGGAAGAACCCGAGACGGCCGAGGGCATGTCGGTGGTCGAGGGCGACGAAGATGTCGCCATCGAAGATATCGAAGTCGAAGATGACGAAGACGAGGAAGACGACGATCTCCTCGGCGAGGTGGAAGACGAGGACGAGGATGTCTCCGGCATCATCGACCCCGACATCACCAAGGACGAACGGTAGAATTTATTTTTTTGGTCGCATTGCCGGACGGAAAACCGCTACACACTTTTCCTGGCAATGCGACGGGTCCGTTGCCCATAACGGACGCCGATTGGTAAGGGGCCATAGCTCAGCTGGGAGAGCGCCTGCATGGCATGCAGGAGGTCAGCGGTTCGATCCCGCTTGGCTCCACCCTTTTCTGCCCCAAAGGCATTTTCCTGGAACCCGCGGGCGCAGCTGTAAATTCTGTTTACAAGCTTTGCGCACGCAGGAAAAAGACGCATTAAAATCAACGTCTTGAAGATCAGGCATATTTATTGCTTCGCCTCCGGACATAAGAACCGGAGGGAATGCATGCGATCCATTGTATCTGCCGCGCTGGTAGCGTTGGTTGCCCTTTTCGCGCTGGCCGTTCCGGCGAATGCCGGTCTGCTGGCTTCCAATCCGTCCGCGACAGGCGGCGCGACCGCTTACCTCGGCCAGTCCGCGACCCTGGCGGCCGGAGGCCCGTTCAATAACATCACCTTCAATTTCTATGATTTTAACGACGCGCCGCTGGCGCTGGGTACACTTTACATCTTCAGCACGGAATATCTGGGCACGCCCAACGCATTGTCCGCAGCGAGTTCGCTCGCGGCATCCATAAGCAATGCCGGCGGCGTTTATGCCTTCGATCCGTCCGTGACGCTGAACGGCGGGCAACAGTATTTCTTCTATTCGGACACAATCCTGTCGTCGATCGGATCCAATGCGAATCCCTATCCCGGCGGGACGGTCTATTTTGCCGATGCCTCAAACCTGAATTTCTTCGCCAATCCCGACCAGGATGCGAAATTCACTCTGAACGGAACGGCCGTGCCCGAACCTATCACCCTGGCACTGTTCGCCGCGGGGCTTGCAGGATTGGGCGCGACGCGCCGCCGCAAGAAGGTCTGAGCATCATCACAAGGAATGCGAAAACGGCGCCCTCGGGCGCTGTTTTTGTTTGAACTTGCCCGTGGCCTCACTTCGCCTGCTGGCCAGGGTCGGGCTGGTAGTAATGCACCTGGCCTTCCTTGCTGCGCGGCGTGATCGCCATGCGGATGCTCTTGCCGGTGTTGGGGCAGCTTGTGGCGCGGTGCCAACGCTCCTCATTGGCGTTGAGGAGATCGCCATATTCCGCCCGCACCAGCCCCTCGCCGGAGATCAGCGCGCAGACGCTGCCATACACGTCGAGCCAGACTTCCTGCATGTTCTCGTGGAAATGACCCCAATCGGTGTCGGGCGGTAACTGGGTGATGGGCGGGCCGACATTGAGGTTGGACGAGGTATGGCCGTCATACAGGAAACGCTCGCCCTTGCGGTCCGAGTCCCCATATTCATCGACATTGAAGAAGGGAATATTGAAGGAGTCATACCCGCCTGTCGTGGCGAACTTCGCAAGGCTGTAGGTATAGCCCTTGACCGGCGTCGGCGTTTCGCTTTGCGGATAGCTTGGCACCTGGCCCGCGGGCGTGATGCGGAAGAACACTACCGGCTCACTGCCGACCGTCTCCATGCAGTAGGACAGGCGCGGCGCGACATTGAACACCCAGCCCTTGGACAGGACCTTCGGCTGCTGTCCGTCGATGGT
>JAFIHO010000064.1 GCA_017849395.1 Hyphomicrobiales bacterium | reverse complement strand
CGAATATCCCTATCGCAACGGGCTCAATGTCCTGGGCGCGGTGGCGCTGGCCGGTGGTTTCACCTATCGCGCAAGCGAAGGGAATGTGTACATCCGGCGAATTGGCAGTTCTCAGGAAGAAAAAGTTCCCGCCAGCATGGCCACTACGGTTAATCCCGGTGACATCGTGCGGGTTCCGGAGCGCTTTTTCTAAGTTCCCAGGTGCGCTCCGTTTACCTATAGAAGTTTACCAACTAGAAAAGTTAATCTCCTGCCCTATTCTCCCAAGCTCTATTGTACATAGCCCCCTAGTGCCGTAAGTTTTTTGCAATTGCGAATTAAGCCTTAAGGAGGGGGTATCGCTGGCAGTGGTAGGGAAAGTACATGTTGTCTCGCGCAACCTGGCCCTTTTGGACCGGCACCGTTTTGACGGCGTGTGTGTTTTTCTCCAGCCCTAGCCACGCGCAAACCATGGGTATGACTCCACTCAGCCTTGCGGCGGCGCAAAATCTGCGTACTTCGCTCATCGATTCCATTCGTTCCGCCAAGGGTAACGATGGTTTTATCAAAACCGCGATCTCGCAGACCATCCTTCGTGCCGTGGCCAGCAATGGTCCCGATTCCGCGGCGTCCATCGCCTCGAATGTGATTACCCTGGCGGAAATTGCCGGCGCCAGTTCGGCCCAGATCGGAACGGCCATGGCGTCGGCCTCGGTGACGCTGGCGCCGGAAAGCTGCAAGGGCGATGGCGGAAATCCGATCCTTGATTGTCGCGTCGCCGCCACCGCTATCGCTCAGACGATCGCCATCGAGGGCAGGGTCGAGGAAGTGATCGCCTACCAGATTGCTGCCATTGAACTGACTTATCCGAAGCTCGCCAGAATCGCGGGGCGCTGGCAGGCACCGGTCGGCGCAATTAATCCTGGCGCTGGCGGAAACTTGGGTGCTGGTTTTGGCGGCGGGTTTGTCGGGGGCGCGGGTGCGTCGGGCGGATGCCTCACGGCCTCTTGCACGCACCTCTAGCGTGATATGCCCTGCGATTGTTAATGATAAAAAGTGTTTTGGGGATGCATGGAATGAAGATGTTTCGGGCGCCGTCTGCCAACAGGCGCGAATTACGCAATGCCGTCGCCGCTAGCGCGCTGCTGTTTGCAGCACCGCAGGCCGCGCTTGCGCAACAGGAAACCCTGGCGGCGCAACCGAACCAGGTCGCGGTGCAGCCTGCCCAGCCGAACAGCGCGGAAATGCCGGTCGGCGCCGCGCCGCCCGCCTATATCGGCACGACTGCGCAGGATGTCGGCGTGATGGACAGGCTGCGTCCCGAATATGATCCCAAGGGAGTTCCCCTGGGCGCCTTTCGCCTGTTTCCGAATTTGGTCAGCTCGGTCAGCTTTGACGACAATGTACGCCGGCGTTCTCCCACCACATCCGACATTTATTTCGAACAGACCCCGACCATGCGGCTGCAGTCGCAGTGGGGACGGCATTTCTTTGAGATCTATGGCGGCGTGGACAATTTCAATTATGTTCGGTCCGGCAATCTGAACCTGACTGACTGGAATATCGGTTCGGACGGCCGCTACGATATCTCCCGCGCCATGACGCTTTCGGCGCTGGGCAGCTACGGCCTCTATCACGAGAATCTGGAATCGCCCAACGTCGTGGGCGGTCAGGTTGCTCCGGTGCGCTTCTTTAAGACCCATGGAGAGATGACTGCGACATACACGCCGGGCGCCCTGGGCTTCGGCGCCGGCGTCAGCGTTGATCGTTTCAACTGGGGTACCACCTACCTCATCGGCTTCCCCAATTTCAGCAACGCCGACCGCGACGAGACGGTGGTCCAGACCTATGGAAAGATACTCTACAACTTCTCGCCCGGTTATTCCGGCTTCGTGAAGGTTTTGTACGACAGCCGCAGTTTTGATCGCTTCTTCGACCGGGGCGGCCTGCACCGCTCGTCGAATGGCTTCCGCATCAATGGCGGTCTGAATGTGCAGCTAAGCCACCTGATCGCGGGTGAGATTTTCCTAGGTTACTTGGAACAACATTACGCCAAGAACGTTCCTTTGCCGCTGCCCGACGTATCCGGCATCGATTTCGGTATCGCGCTGGATTATTACGCCACGCCGCTGCTGACGTTGCACCTGAACGCCATGCGACAGATTTCCGACATCACGATCTATCTGGCGTCCGCAACCGACAACAAATCCATCCGGCTCAGTGCCGATTATGAGTTGTTGCGCAATGTGATTGTCACGGGTTATGCGTCATATCGGAACAGCAGTTTCGTGGGTCTGTCGCGCATGGATAATTATCCGGCGGCGGGTATCAAAGGGCGCTATTTGGTGAATTCCAACATCAGCGCCGATCTCGGCTTTAACTACAGCGCCCGGAAGTCCAATGTGCCGTTCATTGTCTTCGATGATAACACGGTAACCTTGGCGCTGAATTTGCATATCTAGACTATGCGAAACGTGGTCCTGTACGCATATCGACCCATCCATGCGAGCGCGATGCGGCGGCGTACAGGATGTACCAAGATGCATGCCCGCAGACAGGTTCATACATGAACATCGGACAGCCCATTGCAGCCGAGGAACAACCGGTCCTCGACATCCGCGACGAAGAGGACAATCTCTTCACCCTGGTGGGGATTCAGCGGACCCTGAAGGTCCGGCGCAGGCTGGTATTCGGGACCGCACTGGCAGTCGTGGCACTGGTGGCCATGTTCGTTGTGCTGGTGACGCCGCTTTATTCCACCACCGCTGTAGTCATGCTCGATCAGCGCAGGAACAATGTTGAGGATTTGACGGCCGTGCTTTCGGGGCTTGGCTCGGACCCCACCACGATCCAAAATCAGGTCCAGATCCTCACCTCGCTGGAACTCGCCAACCGCGTGATTGACAAGCTGGCGCTGGCCGACGATCCGGAATTCGCGCCGCCCAAGGGCTGGACCGCGTCTCTTCGCTACCTCAACCCCTTCAACTGGTTCCCCGGCGCGCAGAGCGCGCTGGCCATGGCGGAAGGCCAGGATTTGGAGCGCAGCAGGATCACCCACAAATTCCTCGACCGGCTCAGCGTCGATCCGATCGGCCTTTCGACCGCGATCAACGTGACCTTCAAGTCTCAGGATCGGGTGAAGGCGCAACGCATCGCGAATGCCGTTGCGGACGCGTATGTCGAAGACCAGCTCAACGCGAAGTTTGATGCGACCCAGAAGGCGACGCGATGGCTGACCGACCGCATCCAGGAACTGTCGCGCAAGTCCCAGCTCGCAGACGCAGCGGTGCAGTCCTACAAGGCTGAGCACAACATCACGACGAACCAGAACGGCAGTTCCATCGTCAACCAGCAGACGTCAGACCTGAACGCCCAGCTGATCCTGGCCAGGACCTCGCTGGCCGAGAAGCAGGCGGCCTATTCCAGCCTTGTCGCCCTGGCACGCGCCGGACGGGCGGACAATTCCGCCGCCGCAATGAACTCCCAGGTGATCGCGTCGCTGCGCACCCAGGACGCTGAGATCACCCGCCAGCTCGCGGATTTGTCGACCCGCTACCTGCCTGGCCACCCCAAGATCCTCGATCTGCAGGCGCAAAAATCCAACATCGAGACCAAGATTCGCGAGGAGGTCCAGCGCATCGTGGATTCCGCCCGCAACGATGTCGCCATCGCATCGGCCCATGTCGGCTCACTGCAATCCAGCCTTTCCGGGCTTGAGGCGCGCGGCGCTTCCGAGAACAAGGCGGGCGTTCAGCTTGCGTCGCTGCAATCCGCCGCGACATCCGCCAAGACTCTTTACGAATCCTTCCTGAGCCGCCTGAGCGAGACCCAGAACCGTCAGGGTATCGAAACGCCGGGCGCCCGCATCATCTCGCTCGCGCCCATTCCCGAAAGCCCCAGTTTCCCCAAGAAATGGCTGACCATCGGTGTTTCCATACCGGCGGGCCTGTTGCTGGGCCTGCTTCTGGCGCTCGCATCCGAGCGGCTGGACACGGGTTTCCGGACACGCCAGCAGGTTGAAGGCGTTCTTGGCCTGCCGGTTCTCGCCAGTGTCCCGGAGGTCGGCGCGAGTGGCGATCCGTCAGGGCTTGTAATCGAAAAGCCCATGTCCGCCTTCGCCGAAGCGATACGGGGGCTGCAACTTGGCCTCAACCTCTCGAATCTGGACCGCCAGCCCAAAGTCATCCTGGTGACATCTTCCGTGCCGGGCGAGGGCAAGACCACCGTTGCCATCTCGCTGGCGCGGCTTGCTGCGCGGGCAGGACAGAAGGTGCTTCTGATGGAAGGCGATCTGCGGCGTCCCTCGGTCGGCAGCAGACTGATCAAGAGCGACACCAAGGTCGGCCTGATCGAGGCCCTGACCGGAAGCGTAAGGCTCGAGGACTGCCTTGTTCAAGACGACAAGTCCCAGATGCTGATCCTGCCATGCCTTACGCCTCCGGTCAGTCCGGCGGACGTCCTGAATTCCCAGGCCATGCAGCAGCTGGTCCGCACGGCGTCACAGCGGTTCGATCTGGTCGTCATCGATTCCTCGCCGGTGCTACCGGTGAACGACACCAAGATTCTTAGCCGCGTGGCCGACACGATTCTGTTCGCCATCCGCTGGGAAAAAACCCCGCGCGAAGCGTCCGCGAACGCCATCCGTTCCCTCTCGGATGTGCGCGCCCTGGTGTCCGGCGTCGTGCTCACCCGCCTTGATTCGGATCGGTACAACTATTACAATTTTGGCGATCAGGATTACGAGCAGTACAATAAGTACTATGCGGGTTGATCGCCGCCCATGGCGTCTGAGCCGAAACAGTTTTCTGCCGCGTCAGGGCTCCTCGCAATTTTTCCCGCAGTGATCGGCGCCGTCCTTGTCTGGTTGGGATACGCGCATCTGACGAACGGGGTCGCCGTCGACGGCGCCATTCCAGTGCCGAACTACATGCTCCAGGGCATCACCCTTCCCAAAGCCCAGTACCAGCACGGATTGGACAGCCTTTCCAAGGCCGATCCCGCGGACGGCGAGGCAATGATCGCGGCGGCGGAGATGGCGATGCGGGCCGGAGAGCCCCCCGAATCCCAAACGCGCCGGCTGGAACAGGCCCTGACGCATGCGCCTATGTCGGCGCGCGGCTGGCTGCTGCTGGCCCACGCCCGCAGGGCGGACGACAAGAAGGGCTGCGTCGCCGCCCTCAACCAGTCTTTGCTGCTGTCACAGTTCGACTATTGGATCGCGGGATGGCGGACTCAACTGGCCGCGGATCTTCTGTACGATCTCGATCAGGAGACCCACCAGATGGCACTGCGCCAGACTCGGCTGCTGTGGGAAGAGCCCATGCTGCACACCCAGCTCATGACGGCGCTGCGCGCGCCGGGCGGTGACCGGCTTGTCCGCAATGCCTTCGCATTCTACCCGGAACAATTGACGAAGCTCAGCCGCTGGGCTGCCCAGCGCCGCGACAGGCCGGGGCCGCCTTGAGCGCCGGAGCCTTCGGCAGCCCTGCTGCGGAGACAGTGGACTGGACCGGCCGGATCGGGCGTCGCGGCGCCGTGGCGATGTTGGCCATCATTTTAATCTGGTCGCCATTTCCCCTGGGCAGCGCGGTCAACTGGGGCGCGTCCGTCATTGCCCTTCTTGTCAGTCTCGCCTGCTTCTTCGCGGCGCTGTATGCCTTCCGCAATCCGGATGCGTTCCTTTCGGGTCTTCGCCTCGTCGCGCCGTCCGCAATCGCGGCGCTGGCGGTGCTGTCATGGGTCTGGATTCAGACTCTGAGCCTGCCGCTGGACTGGACCAATCCGGTTTGGCGCATGACGGGACAGTTGCTCCACAGGGATGTCCCGGGCTCCATCTCAATCAATCCCTGGCGTACCCAGGAGGAGTTCCTGAAACTTCTTACCGCGGTGGGCACGTTCTGGACCGCATTCATCGTGGCGCGTGACAGGGCGACGGCCCGCTTTCTGCTCAACATCGTGATCGGCGCGGGAACCTGCTATGCGCTTTACGGATTCGTTCTGAACATGTTGGGCCATCACCAGATCACACTGATCTATGGCGCTAAGCCGCGTGAGGATTGGCTTACAGGGCCGTTCATGCTGCACAACAGTTTCGCCACATATTGCGGGCTCGCGGGCGTGGCGGCGGTCATGCGGCTGAGCCTGGAAGCGGCGAATGCGCTGCAGTTCCGCAGAGGCGCGCGGTTGTTCGCCTTGAACCTGATGAACCATCTGGCCGGTCCCGGTGCTCCTGCCGCCGCCGCCGCGGTCATCCTGATCGGCGCCGTGCTCGGTTCGGCGTCGCGCGCGGGTTTCGCCGCGACCGTGATCGCCCTGACGGTGGCGGGCGTGGTCGCGGCTATCCGCGCATCGGGCGTGCGGGCCAGGTTTCTGGCCGCTCTTGGCGTCGTGATCGTGATCCTCGCGCCTTGCCTGTTTCTGCTGGTCAGCGACACCGACCTTGCAGACCGCTATGCCATTCTGCTTGACGCAGGCACCGCCGATACCGTGCGGCTGGCCATGTGGAGTGCGGCGCTCAACATGATCGAGGTGTTTCCCTGGAAGGGCACGGGGCTTGGCACCTTCCAGGATGCTTATCCGCTGTTCGCGCAACGGGTGCTGCCATTCGTGATGGACAAGGCGCATGGCGATTTCCTAGAGTTTGCCGCAGGGATCGGTCTGCCTGCCGCGATTCTTTGGTGGGCGGGGTGGGCCTACCTTGCCTTTCTATGCCTCAAAGGCGCCGTTACAAGACGGCGCAACACGATCTATCCCCTGGTTGGGTTCGGCGCGACGGTGCTTGTGGCAGTGCATTCCGGCGTGGATTTCAGTCTGCAGATTCCCGCAGTCGCGATGAGTTATGCCATCCTGCTGGGCATCGGCGTGGCGCAATCGCAGCGTTCCACGCAGCAATAGAGGTCAGGAGCGGTCCTGCGCACTCGCTGCGGCGCGACGCCAGATATCGGCGAGCCGCACCGTATAGCTCTCGATATTCAGCCTGTCATTGAACACGGCCAGCCCGCCCGCCGCCAGCCGCGCCCGCAATTCCTTGTCGTGCAAAAGCTTCTTCAGCGCGGCCGCTATCTGCTCCGCGTTGCCCGGCTCGACCAGAAGGCCCGACACGCCGTCGATCACGATATCGCTGATCGCGCCGACCGGCGTCGCAATGACCGGTACGCCCCGGGAGAAAGCCTCGACAATTGTCATGGGCAGATTTTCGTTCAGCGACGGCAACACCAGGATGTCAGCATTGCCGAATAACCGCTCATGGCTTTCGTCGCTGACCCAGCCGGGAACCCCGACACGATCGGCCAGTCCCAGTTTCCGCAGAAGGACCTGCGTTTCCACGATCTCGCCGTCACCGGCCAGATCGGCATGCCAGTTTGTTTCCGTTTCGAGCAGCTTCAGCGCGGCGACCAGGTGAGGCACGCCCTTGCGCTCCCCCAGCCGGCCGAGAAACAGGATATTCAGCACCTGCCGGTCGGTCTGGGCGCTGCCGCCAGTATAGGCTTCGCTCGCGGTCGGGCTTAGAAAGATACGATCCGCCACGCCGGGCGCCTTGCTGGACACGAAAGCGGCCCAGACCTTGCCCAGCACCAGAGTGAAGGCGCTGCGTTCAAAAAAAAGACGCAGTTCCTTCGACAGCCAGGCAGGCGCCTCGTTCCAGGTCTGGCGGAACATTGAGCCGTGCAGATGGATCACGTAGGGGATGCCGAGCAAGTAGCACAGCTTGCCGATCGCGCCCTTGCGGTAGACGCTGCCGCTATGGGCCAAGTTGATATGCACCACATCGACACGGCCGGACATTTTGCGCGCCACCAGGCTGGCCATCGCCGCCAGAGTGAGCCAGGCGGAAACGATCAGCGGCCCCTCTCCGCGTGTGGTATGGAACGTGGCCTCGACGCGAAGCTCCGGATGCCTCGCCAGGGCGCGGCCCAACGCATCCATCTGTCGATCGATGCCGCCCTTGCCGCCCGGTCCCAGGGGGGTCATCACACTTACCCGCAGCGGATCGATCGGGGACCGGCCGGACAGTAGGAATTCGCCGGAGTTACGGGACAGGCCTTTGGACATGCCTTTCGAACGGGCCGCTTTAATATTACTATTCGAGGGTAGCTGTAACGAAACTCGGGGGTTGGGGCAAACACGCTCAGGAGCATTCCTAGCGGCACAGGTCAGGAACTTCGCGGCGTCTTACGCTATGGTTAAGGATGACCTATGGTCGCAATACCGTTCCGGCGTGAATTGGCTTAAGAACTAGGGTGGCGGGACGCGCCGCCGCAGGTCGGACGGATTGCTGACAGACAAATGGGCATGAACCGCAAAGTGGCCGCACGCGAAGGACGCATTCTGCCCCGCCTGTCGCAGATTCGACAAATGCAGATGTCCAAGCGGGCAGGCGTCATTGTTTTTCTCCTGTTCGCGCTCATCGTGATCGGCCTGCATCCACTGACGCCGATCGGTCCCAGAATGCTCACTGGCGGTGGCGACACCAGCCGCCAGGCGGCCTATATTCTGGTCTTCGTGATGGCCCTTTTCTCGCTGCGCGTAACCGACGATCTCAGATACGTGCAGCCCTTTCCCTTCTTCCTGGCGGCGTTGATAGGCTGGTGCTGGCTCAGCGTCGCTTGGTCCATCGTGCCAGATATCGCCGTGCGGCGGTTGGCGCTGACGACCATGCTGGCCTGGCTGATCTTCCTGTCGACCGAGAAGGCCGGGTTCGAGATGACGGTCAAGGCGATGCGCCTGGTGCTTTTGATCAAGCTGGTCCTAAACTACGAAGTCGTCATGGCGGGCTTGTCCAGCGCCATCCACCGCGCACCGGATCCGCTCGATCCCAGCCTGGTGGGTGACTGGCGCGGTATCATGGCGCAAAAGAACATCGCGGGCGGCATCTGCGCGGTAACGGTCATCATGCTGTTGTTCTTCAAGGAAGGCATGGCCTTCCGCTGGCGCCTGCTGGTGTCGGTGGCTGCCACCTATTTCCTCTATCGCACCGTGTCCAAGACATCGATGGGCGCCATGGCGATCGCCATTCTGTGCGGTTGGATTTATTCCTCAGTCCGTCCGCGCTGGCGTCCGCTGTTGATCCCTCCGGTGGCGGCGGTCGGAGCGCTGTTTCTCTATGTCATTAATGCTTATATCACTGCCACCTATCACAGTCCCGATGCGCTGACGGGACGGGTGCAGATCTGGCCGGTTCTGTTCGCCTACAGCCGTGAACACTTCTGGTTGGGTTCGGGGTTCGGATCGTTCTGGAATGTCGGCCATGCCAGCCCGGTCTACAGCTATTCCTCCACATGGGTTTCCACCGTGGGCAACGGCCATAATGGCTATCTTGATCTTCTCATTTCGCTGGGATTCCCCGGCCTGGTACTCGCGCTGCTGGCGCTGGTGTTGTGGCCGGTCTGGAACCTGCTTTCTAACACCCGGATTCCCGTCCGGCATGGCGCGTTCCTGGTCGCCAGCATGGTCTTCTGCTGCGGCCACCAGTTCACCGAATCCAGCGTGCTGGACCGCGATACCTTCGTGGGCATCGTATTGCTGTTCAATGTAGCGCTGGTGGCGCAGGTGGTACGCGAGAGCAGCGTTGCCGCCAGCAGGGGGGCGGCGTCCCCCAGGATGCAAGCCTTTGCCGGCCCACTGCGTCATGACACTCCCCTTTACTAGCGGGTGAGTGTGTGACTGACGCCGCGCCGCCCGCCGCCTCTTCCGCTGGGCATGTCCACGCTTCGCCCGGCCTGCATGGTTCGCGCGGCCGCACCTACAAGCGCTGGGATATCCAGGCGCTGCGCGGGATCGCGGTTCTGCTGGTCGTGTTCCAGCATGCGCGCTTTCCCTTCGTGGCAGGGGGGTTCCTGGGCGTCGACATCTTCTTCGTGATTTCGGGCTTCCTGATGGGCGGCATCATCGCCGAGGGAATCGATGCAAGGCGCTTCACCTTCGCGGGCTTCTATGCGCGCCGGGCCCGCCGGCTTTTTCCTGCCGCCTATGCCACCATCATTGTGACCGCGCTGCTGGCGCCCTTCTTTCTGGATGGTTTCGAGATCACGGATTTCGCGCGCCAGGCAGCGGGCGCTTTCACCTTCACCATCAATTTCGTGCTGTGGAAGCAGATCAATTATTTCAACAGCGGCGCCATGCTGAAGCCGCTGCTGCATCTGTGGTCGCTGGCGGTCGAGGAACAATATTATGTGTTTCTGCCGCTCATGCTGGTGGCGCTGAAGGCCCGTCATCGCGTTGCCGCCACCATGGCGCTGACCGGGGTGAGTTTCCTACTCTGTGCCTATGTGCTGCCACACAGCCCCTCCGCGGCCTTCTATTTTCTGCCGACCCGGGCCTGGGAACTTGGCCTGGGAACGGTGGCGGCGCTGGCACTGCGGCGCTACCGCTTCAGTTTGCCGTCGCAGGCCATTGTCCGCGGCGCTTGCTGGACGGCCCTTTTGGTGATTCCCGTCCTCTGCGCCGAGGCGGGCCATCCGGGGCTTCCCGCGCTTGCGGTCTGCATCGCCACCATGCTGCTGCTCGTGACGCGCCCGCCCCCCCGGGCGCCGTCCGCGCTTGCGCCCCTGACGGCTACCGGCGACCGCTCCTACACGCTCTATCTGGTGCACTGGCCGGTCTATGCCTTCGCCAACAATGTGTTCATCGAGCCGCCATCCCTCGCGGTCAATGCCGCGCTGCTGCTGGTGATCCTGGCCTGGATGGAGTTGCAATACCGGCTGGTCGAACAGCCCCTGCGCCACTTCGCGATCACGCGGCGTGCCATAGCCGTTCTGCTGGTCCTGCCTCTGCTGACCTGCGGTGCAAGCTGGGGTGTCGCGCGTCAGGCGGGACAAAAGGATCTGGCCTGGCGCGCGGGCAATCGCGGTTTCGGCGAAGCCTGCAACTATCAGCGAAGCTTCGATCCGCGTCCTGCCTGTCAGAACGGCGACCATCCCCGCACGCTGGTCTGGGGGGATTCCTTCGCCATGCATCTGGTTGGGGGCGTCGCCGCCACGGCACCGGGCGGCGTGATGCAGGCGACCAAGCAGGTTTGCGGTCCCTTCGCCGGTATGGCACCGCTGGACGGCATCCAGCACCGGCGCGGCTGGGCGGAAGACTGCATGGCGTTCAACCGTTCGGTACTGGAGGCTCTCGCGCGCCGCGACGACATCCGGACCGTGGTGCTGTCGAGCGTGCTTGTTCAATATATTCCCGGCGCCGAACCGGAAATTCCCTGGCGCATCCTGCGTCAGGATGGCGCCCAGACGCGCGAAAGCGCACTGGACAGCGCCGCGCTGCTGCAAAGCCTGGAACAGACCGTGCGCGCGCTCCATGCCACTGGCAAGAAGGTGGTGCTGGTCGCGCCCCCGCCCTCGATCGGTGTCGATACCGCACGCTGCGTCGATCGCGCGGCCACCGGTCTGTGGACGATCTCGGAACTTTCGGGCTGCAATTTCAGTCGCGCGAACTATGAGGAAAAACGCGATCCTGTCCTGAAATTCTTGGCGTCGGCACGGCATGTTGTGCCTGTAATCTCCTTTGACGCGCTTTTATGCGGCAGGGAGCTCTGCCGTACAGCGTACGATTCCGTTCCAATCTATCGGGACGATTCGCATTTTAGCATTCCCGGAGGCGTCTTAGTCGCCAAGAAAATTAAATTAGGAACATTGATTGAAGCCGCGGCGCGTTAAATGGCACTCTCCGGTTTTGTTGCAGTGCGGCAAGTAGAGCGTATCAAGGATGTTTATCCCTGTTACGCGCTTAGTTGACCCATGTTTGCCACTGCGAACCGAGTGCGTCAAAATGGGGCCCGAAATGCGGCGATCCCACCGCAACAAAAGCGAAGATAAAGCGTTAGCATTCAGCTTACCATAATAGGTTAATGTATCATCGAGGTTGACAAAGAATATAAGTTAGAGGGATACTAAAAATCGCTGCAATGCACCATTTACGGTGTAATTTTGGTGTGTTCAACCAAATGTTCGGTTGTAATTAAGGAATTGTGGCCGTGGACAATTTTGTTTCTAACCGCGAGGTTGTCACTCCAATCACTTTTCGCTCTGTTGAGTCGCAGCCTCAACTTCATCTGGCCGCGATCAGCGGTAAATCTGCCTTGGAGAACGCCAGGGTCGTCTTTTCTGCCAACCAGAATGTAATCGTCGTCGGGGCAAACTTGGAATCCCTTCGCACGATTTCCAATCAGTTGCGTAGCTCTGGCCAAGTCGGTCTCCATAATGTACTGATCGACGCACATTTGAGCGGCGCAGAATGGTCCGCCGAACTAGAAACTAAGCTGAGCAGCATAGTTCACAAGTCCTGGCACATCCGAGACGTGGCCATCGCCATGGTGCGCGACGGGTTCAACGGCGAGCAGCTGAGCAGCGTACTCTCGGGCCTTCAGTGCATCCCGCGTGCAGTATACTTGGTAAGTTCTGGGGGGGCTGGAGTTAGGAGTGCGTCGGTGTATTCCTTCCAGCAGCCTAAGTTCGGCGCCCTACAACGTTCGCTCAAGCGCGTGGTCGATGTGGCAGGGGGCAGTGCGCTGCTGTTCTTCTTGTTGCCTCTGTTGCTCGTTCTAGCGCTTTTGATCCGCTTGGATTCCCCTGGACCGGTGCTCTTCCGCCAACGTCGATTGGGTTTCCTAGGCAAGCCATTCAATATCTATAAATTCCGGACGATGCGGGTTCAGGAAAATGGCGACATGGTTGTCCAGGCCCGTCGCGAGGATCCGCGGGTGACCCGCATCGGCCGTTTCCTGCGGCGCTCCAGCATGGACGAGCTGCCGCAACTGCTAAATGTGGTGCGGGGCGAGATGTCGTTGGTAGGGCCGCGGCCCCATGCTGAGGCCCATGATCGACACTATTCGGCTATCGTGCCGCGCTATTCTTTTCGCAGTTATGTAAAGCCTGGCATGACCGGCTGGGCTCAGGTGCATGGTTATCGCGGCCAGATCAAGAATCTGGACGACATCGTTAAGCGAGTTGAGTTCGATAGCTGGTATGCTCGCAACGTGACCGTGTTGCTCGACGTTAAGATATTGTTGCGTACGGTTTCTATCGTCGTGAACCAGAAAAACGCATACTAATCTTTATGCGGCAGCCGCGGCGGATTTCTGAATAAAATATCTATCATCGCTAAGTACCACACGGTGTGTCTCCCTGATTATGGGCGTATCGCGTCCTGTTCGCGAGGATCTGCCGAACTTCATTTGGAAAAGGGCTAGATCGTCCATTGCCCCTGAATCGAAGGTCGTCTTCGTTCAACACTGACCGCATCGAACATCTCTACCAGGATCGCACGAACCGGATAAGCGTCTGATCTGCATTAT
>JAFIHO010000063.1 GCA_017849395.1 Hyphomicrobiales bacterium | reverse complement strand
TTTGCGATCGCGAAACGCGCGGTTCGTACTGGAAATCGCCCTATCGCGCTCCTATGGTCCGGCAGATCAAAATTCGAGGGTGGATATGCGCGCAATGAAAAGGGCCCTGCTCTGCTGCGGCGCTGCTTTTGCCGCCGTCGGAATCCTTCCGGCACTGGCCCAGGATGCAAATGCTCCGGTCTGGTATGCCTGGGCGCCGAAGCCGAACGTGCTTCCATCCTATGGCGCAAACACGCCGGTCACCCGCCTACCCGCGGTTGCCGCGAAACATAAGGGTCAGAAGAACTGGAGCGAACAAGTCATCCTGACCCCGCGCTACGACGCGAAATGGATTCAATCCGCGCCGGGCACGAAAGTATCGACGCGCTATTATCCCGATGACCGCATTGTGTGGGTGGTGTGGGGTGGACAAATCCGCTTCACCATCGAAGGCCAGCAACCATTCGTCGCGACCAAGGGCTTTCTGGTGCAGGTGCCGCAGCGGGTGCGCTATAGCATGGAGACGGTGGGCAGCGAACCCAGCCTGCGTTTCGAGGTCACGCATACCGGCATCAACCCGGTGTTTCCCGGCGATGCCTCTAGGCCCGCCAGTCCGCCGGGCGAGCATTACATGAAGATCAGCACGCCGACCCAGCCGGATACCTATGACGCGATCAACCGGCCCTATGTCGATTTCTTCAAGGACGTGGTCGCCGCCGACCCCACGCATGGACCCAAACAGTCGCGCGTGGTGTCGGACGAAGCCAATCTGGTCAACATCATCCGCGGCCAGGGCGTGCCCACGCCGCCCGACAGCAATCGCGGCCATTTCCATCTGGGCGATGACGAATTCTGGTTCATCCTGGAAGGCAAATGCGACTATCTGATCGAGGATGTCGGCCTCCTCACCGCCAATGCGGGCGACATCGTGTTCGTGCCGCCGGGCCGCTTCCATCGCGCAAGCTGGGCGAATGGGCAGATGGATACGCGGCTGTCCTTCAATGTCAGCCCCAACTTGTTCCATGCCTTCGGCGAAGACGCCGGCGGACGGCAGTAAGCGGAGGCAACAGATATGCGCAATATCGCAAAGGTCACCGCTGCTTCTGCCCTATTCCTTGCCCTGCCCGCGCTGGCGCAAACCGCGCCGGAACGCAAGGTCTGGATCGACTGGGCGCCCAAGCCCAACACGATGAAGCCCTATGAAGGCGTCAACAAGCCAGTGACCCGCCTGCCCGATGTACTGGCGAAACATGCAGGCCAGGCAAGCTGGAGCGAGCCGGTCGTGGAGACCGAACGCTACAGCGCGCGCTGGGTGCAGATGGCGCCGGGTGAAAAGACCCCTACCCTGTTTTATGCCGATGATCGCACCACATGGGTAATCTGGGGCGGAAAGATCCGCTTCCACATCTATGGCCAGGCGCCGTTCGTGGCGACCAAGGGCTTTCTGGTTCAGGTGCCGTTGCGCGTGCCCTACAGCATGGAGACGGTGGGCAACGAACCGGCGCTGCGCTTCGAGGTGACGCGCGGCGGCGCGCAGCCCTCCTATCCGGCGAACGATGGCGAAGCCAAGCCCGCCGATCCGCCGGGCCAGCATTATGTGCGGGTCAGCTTTCCGCCGACGCTGGTCGCGGGCGGCATGGACAGCTACACCGACAAGAACAGGCCCTATCTCGATTTCTTCAAGGAGTATGTCGAGAAATATCCCACCGGCGGCCCGCGCGGCGGTCTGTTCATGGGCGACCGCGACAACCAGGCGGCCATCATCCGCGGCATGGGCGTGCCAACCCCGCCCGACAGCAACAAGGGTCATTATCATATCGGCAATGACGAGTTCTGGTTCGTGCTGGAAGGCAAGATCGACTATTTGATGGAAGGCGTCGGCCTCTTCACCGCCAACCAGGGCGACATCGTTCTGGCGCTGCCGGGCCGTTTCCACCGCGCAAGCTGGGCGCCGGGCCAGATGGACACAAGGCTAGCCTTCAACCGCAGCCCGACCATGCAGCACAATTACACCGAGGATGCGAACGGAACGCAGTAGTCGATGCGCGCGCGGGCATGATTATGGCGATTAGATATAGTGTCCCCAGAATTATCCAACAGGAAGCTGCGAGCAGAATGCCTGAATGCTCACTGGTTATGAGCCTTGAAGATGTCCGAGAAAAATTGGAGGACTGGCGCAGGTACTATAACGAGGACAGACCCCATAGCGGAATCGGCTATTTGTCCCCGATTTTGCTGCATAACCCCAGTGGCGCATCCGGCCCGCCACTAGGCATCGAAGCCGAAAACTCTGGCTTCGGATGAGGTAAATTTGGGGAGCGGAGCATTCGTCTTCACGCTTCCCGATAACAACTAAGCTTTTGGAGGATAGTCCATGAATTATCTTCGCACGACGGTCGTTGTTATGGCATTGGTTGCCACCCTAAGCGGCGCCAACACGGCCTATGCCGCCCGCGTCTATATCGGTACTTACACGCCCGATCTGGTGAACCCAAACGCCTACGCCAACGGTAAGGGGGAGGGCATTTACCTTGCGAATGTCGACGATGCGACGGGCGCGCTGTCGAACCTCAGGTTGGTGGCGAAGGACCGATCGCCGTCCGGGCTTGCCCTGTCGGCTGACCACAAGTTTCTCTATGCAATCAATGAGATCGAAGCCTATGGCGCGGACAAAAGCGGCTCGGTCACCGCCTATGCGGTGGATCTCAAGAGCGGTGCGCTCAGGAAGCTTAATACGGTGGACTCAGGCGGCGGCGGCCCCTGCTTCATCAGCCTCCATGCGTCCGGAAAATTCGTCATGGTCGCCAACTATATCGGCGGGAGTTACGCGATTTTCCCTATCAAGCCGGACGGCAGCCTGGCTGACGCCAGTGATGTGGTGAAGCCTGGCGGGCCTACCAACTCCGCCAGCGCGGTGGATGCGCCCAAGGGGCAATATCCGTCTCAACCGGGTCGTGGCAGCCACGGTCACATGATCGCCAGCGATCCATCGGGCCAGTTCGTGGTGGGCGACGATGCGGGCCGCGACAATATCTTTGTTTGGCGGCTCAACACCGAGACCGGCAGGTTGATGCAAGTGTCCGTGACCAAGGCCCTGGCCGGCTCTGCGCCGCGCCATTTCGGTTTTTCGCCTGATGGCAAGACATTTTACCAGATCGGCGAATACAACGATCACCTGACGACCTATGGCTTCTTAGATGGTAAGCTGACACCCAAGGGTAAAAGCATCTCGGCCTTGCCCGATGGGTATGAAGGCACCGCCTCGGCATCGAGCATGCTGGTTTCACCCAACGGTAGGAACGTCTATTCCGACAATCGCAGCCACAACTCCATCGCAACCTTCGCGATCGGGGCGGATGGTTTGCCGACCAAGCTCGCAGTGACCCCGGTCGAAGGTGAGCACCCCCGCAGCTTGACCGTCGATCCCGGCAACAAGTTTCTCTATTCGCTGAACTTGCGCTCAAACAATATCGCCGTCTTCCGTATTCAGCAAAATGGCGTGCCCAGCTTCACCGGCAAGTGGTTGGCTGTGAGCGCGCCAGCGGCGATGATTTTCCTGCCATAGGGCGCCGAACGCACCGGACGGCCGCTGGGCGCACCGGCCTTTATCCGCAAGCTGGAACGGAAACTGGGCCGCACCCTGGCGCGGCAAAAGCCCGGCCCCAAGCCGTCCGGCGCGGCCGGATGACCGGCACTTTTCCGGATCGTGAAATTCCCGCCCTGCGCTTGAAATAGGAATAAATGTTCTCTATTTGTTCCTGAAATGGAACATTGAGGACCGCATGAAGTAACGCCACCGCGAGGCCATACAGGACAAGGTGCAAACTCGCGTGCACCTGCGTTGGACAGGGTGACAGAAGGCTGTTTCCGGGCGGTCGGGACATCAGAACCGCCGGACAGCGTCATTCCGCGCAATGGCGTCCGTGGGACAGGCAAAGGTGCGGTGTTTATCGGTGTCGAACCCGATGTTGCCCGCCGCCAAGCCTCGACGCCTGAGGCGGGTCTTCCCAAATCGCGGTCCGGTGAGAAAAAAGAAGCCGCCGCATGAGGGACGCCCGCTTTCTTGCTTTGGCAGGATGATCTCATTTCCGGCGACGCTATGCTTCCAGAATGAAAGGCCCGGATCGCTCCGGGCCTTCGTCTTCCCACCATTGTAAATTCAGTTTTCCGGCCGTCTTTGCAGCATCTGGGACAGGAAATCGACTTCCTGCTTGAACATGTCGTCTTCCTCGATCAGCGCCTCGATGCGGCGGCAGGCGTGCAGGACCGTGGTGTGGTCGCGGCCGCCGAAACGCCGGCCGATCTCGGGCAGGGAGCGGGTCGTCAGCTTGCGGGCCAGGTACATTGCCACCTGGCGCGGACGGGCCACCCGGCGGGCGCGCTGCGGCGAATGGAAGTCCTTCACGTCCAGCTTGTAGAACTCCGCCGTCTTGCGCTGGATGTCCTCGATGGAGGTCTTCGCGCCCGGTCCGGCGCGCAGGCCCACCGCTTCCTCGGCCACTTCAAGCGTCACCGGCTTCTTGGTGAGATCGGCATAGGTGGCCAGCTTGGTGAACACGCCGATCAGTTCGCGTGGGGAGGCATCGTCCATCTCGGCGATGCGCTCCAGCACATTGTCGGGCAATGTCACATCCGGCTTGTGGCGGCAGAACTCCGCCGCGCGCGCCTTCAGGATGGCGAAGCGCGTGTCGCGGTCCGGCTTGTCCAGTGCGATCACCAGCCCGCCCGCCAGGCGCGACTTCACATCCGCGCCCAGGCCTTCCAGCGCCTGGGGCGCGCGGTCGGCGGCGATCACCACCCGGCGGCGCAGGTCGGCAGACGCATTGACCGTGTGGAGGAACTCCGACGCCGTC
>JAFIHO010000062.1 GCA_017849395.1 Hyphomicrobiales bacterium | reverse complement strand
GAAGCGGTGACTTTCGTTTTCCCTTGGGACCACCAGACCGGAAAGAAGCAGAAGACCGTGGCCCGGCTGACCTGGGATGCCGACAATCTCTATGTCGCCTATGTGTGTGACGATGACGACATCACAGCCGTTTATGAGAAGCATGACGACCCGACCTACAAGGATGATGCGGTCGAGATATTCATCGCGCCGCCGGGCGTGAAGAATCTGTATCTGGGCCTGGAAATGAATGCCCGTGCGGTCCTGTATGATTATCTGTATGCGTTTCCCCAGCGCCTGCTAAAGAAATACGATTTGCCGGGCGTGCGGCTGGCGGTGTCGGTCAACGGCACACTCAACAAAGCCGGAGATCAGGACCGGGGCTGGAGCCTGGAAGTGGCGATCCCATGGCGCTCCTTCTCCGATCTGACGGATGCGCCTGTTCCCAAGATCGGTGACCGCTGGATTGCGAACATGAATCGATGGGACGGGACCGAGCCCAACCGCCGACTTTCACAATGGTCGGATTCGGGCATGGTGAAACCCGACCCGCATTATCCGGACCGGTTCGGTCATCTGGTGTTCGCGGAATAGGCTTGGACGGTACTACGCCCGAGCAAACCGCTTGTACTTGATGCGGTGCGGCTGGTCGGCGTCTACGCCCAGGCGGCGTTTTTTGTCGGCCTCGTAATCCTGGAAATTGCCTTCGAACCATTCGACATGGCTGTCGCCCTCGAAGGCCAGCATGTGGGTGGCGATGCGGTCGAGGAACCAGCGGTCATGGCTGATAATCATGGCGCAGCCGGCAAATTCCTCCAGCGCCGATTCCAGCGCGCGCAGCGTATCCACGTCCAGATCGTTGGTCGGTTCGTCGAGCAGCAGCAGATTCGCGCCGGACTTCAGCATCTTTGCAAGATGCACGCGGTTGCGTTCGCCGCCCGACAATTGCCCGACCTTCTTCTGCTGGTCGCCGCCCTTGAAGGCGAAGGCGCCGGTATAGGCGCGCGAATTGATCTTGGTCTTGCCGAACTCGATGATGTCGGTGCCGCCGGAGATTTCCTGCCACACCGTCTTGTTGGGATCGAGCGCGTCGCGCGACTGATCGACATAGCCGATCTGCACAGTGGGGCCGATTTTCAGCGTGCCCGCATCGGGCTTTTCCTGGCCGGTCAACATGCGGAACAGCGTGGTCTTGCCCGCGCCGTTGGGGCCGATCACGCCTACAATGCCGCCGGGCGGCAGCTTGAAGTTCACATTCTCGTACAGCAGGCGGTCGCCATAACCCTTGGCGAGATTTTCCGCCTCGACCACCACATCGCCCAGCCGCTCGGCGACCGGGATCATGATGGTCGCGGTGGCGGCGCGCTGTTCCTGGCTCTTGGCGACCAGTTCCTCATAACGGTTGATGCGCGCCTGGGACTTGGCGTGGCGTGCCTTTGGCGACTGTTTGATCCATTCGCGCTCGCGCGCGATGGTGCGCTGCTGCGCGGCTTCCTCGTTCGATTCCTGCTTGAGGCGCTTTTCCTGGATCTCCAGGAAGGAGGAATAATTGCCTTCGTGCGGAATGCCCTTGCCGCGATCCAGTTCCAGAATCCAGGACGTCACGTTGTCGAGGAAGTAGCGGTCATGGGTGACGAGGATCACGCAGCCCTTGTATTCGCGCAGGGTGGATTCCAGCCACTGCACCGACTCCGCGTCCAGATGGTTGGTCGGTTCGTCGAGCAGCAGGATGTCCGGCGCATCCAGCAGCAGGCGGCACAGCGCGACGCGGCGGCGCTCGCCGCCTGAGAGGGTTTCGACATTGGCGTCGCCATCGGGGCAGCGCAGTGCGTCCATCGCCTGATCGACCTGGGAGTCCAGATCCCACAGGCCCTGGGCTTCGATCTCGTCCTGAAGCTTCGCCATCTCGTCGGCGGTTTCGTCGGTGTAATTGGCGGCTATCTCGTTGTAGCGATCCACCAGCGCCTGCTTCTTGGCGACGCCCTCCATCACATTGCCGCGCACATCCTTGGTCGGATCGAGCTGGGGTTCCTGGGACAGGTAGCCCATGCGCACGCCATCAGCGGCCCAGGCCTCGCCGGTGAAGTCCTTGTCCATCCCCGCCATGATCTTCATCAGGGTGGATTTGCCCGCGCCGTTGACGCCGACGATGCCGATCTTCGCGCCGGGATAGAAGGACAACCAGATGTCCTTCAGCACCTGCTTGCCGCCGGGATAGGTCTTGGACAGACCCTTCATCACATAAACGAATTGCGGCCCGGCCATTGGCTGATCCTTCTGGATATCGCGGAAAGTTGGGCTTTTTAACGAAGCGGGGCGGCGGCCGCAACGGCAGCGGTCATGGCGCCACAAGCGTGGAAAATGGCGCGGGGAACCCGTGCCGGATCAGAACTTGATCTTCGCCCGGGAGAGCAGCGAAACGGCGGTCGCGCCGGTCTGGCCCTGATAGTTCATCTGGTAGGCGGCATTGGCCTGCAGCGCCAGCGCGCCGTCCAGGAAGTTGGTCACATAGCCCAGCTGGAAGTCGGTTTCCGGCGCGCGGGGCGCGAGTTGCCGGTCGGCATTGCGCGCGATCACCATCGGCGGCAGATCGGTGGAGGTGGCGAGGCCCGCAAAGCTGCCGATCAGGCTGGGCGCGGGACGGCTGAGGGCGAAGCCCACCGTGTCGTCGCCGAACAGGCCGCGTTTGGCGATGGAGATGGCGTAGGATTTCTCATCCAGCGTTTCCTGGCTGGTGCGCAGATCGAGCTGAGACAGCCCCGCGCTGTAGGACAGTCTGGTCACCCAGCCATCGCCCAGACCCAGACGCGCCGACACGCCGATCGCGTCGGTGCTGGAGCGGCTTGGCATGTTCACGCCGAAGCCCAGCGGCACGCCTTCGCGGCTGGAGGAGATGGCGTTGACGCCAAACCCCAGATAGTCCGTGACGTTCAGCGACATGCCCGCCATCAGCGAGCGCGTATAGCTGGTCTGCGAGGCCAGCGCCCCGTTGCTGGTCGAATAGGGGTCGATGGTGAAGCCGTTCAGCCAGTCGCTGTTGAGCGAGGCGCCGAAGCGCATGGTGAAAGCGTCATTGGGCGTATAGGTGAAACCGGCATAGCGGCCGCCATTGGCAAGGCCCAGATAAGGCGCCGTCACCACCGACATGAAGGGCGAGGCCGCGCCGCTGTAATTGTCGAAGCGCGTTCCGATGTCGAGATTGCGGCCCGCATCCAGCGCCAGGTCGGGCGCAAGCAAAGTGCTGGACGCGAAGCTGGATGCGCCGAACGCATCGCGCATCAGGGGCGAGCCGTTGGCGAAGCCGGAGGACGGCAGGCTGAAGGAGGCGGAAGGTGCTCCGAAGGACTGCAGAGCCATGGGCGCGTCGGCGCGTGCAGGCCATGCCGCAATAGCGGCAAGACCCGCAGCGAAAAGCGCGCTGCCCAGGCGATACGTCACAACACGTCTACCCCTCGTACTTCAGGGAAAAATACCAGATGGGCAACGCGCAACTCAAGGAAAAGCGGGCTTTTTCCTGAGGATTTCGGGTCACAGGCGGCGGAGAATGGCGTTATGGTTGCTTTGGTCCGGTCTGCGCTTTGTAATAAAATTTCAAAAAGAGGTATTGACCATGCCTTTCGCGGAACTCGGCGGCCTTTCTTTCTTCTATGCCCGCCAGGGCGAGGGGCCGCCCCTGCTGTTCATCAGCGGCACGGGCTGCGATCTGCGGCGGCCCGAGACTCGCTGGTTCGGGCCGCTGGCCCGGCAGTTCGAGGTGCTGACCTATGACCAGCGCGGACTGGGGCAGAGCGCCAAGCCCGACCGGCCCTACAGCATGGCCGACTACGCCGACGACGCGGCGGGCATGATCGAGGTTGCGGGCTGGACGGATGCGCATGTGGTCGGCGTGTCGTTCGGCGGGATGGTGGCGCAGGAACTGGTGCTGCGCCATCCGGCCACGGTGCGCAGGCTGATCCTGTGCTGCACATCGTCCGGCGGGGCGGGCGGATCGTCCTTCGCCTATCACAAGCTGCCGCCCATGACGCGCGCGGAACGCGCCACGCACATGATCCCTATTGCCGATTCCCGCCATGATGCGGCCTGGGCGGCGGCGCATCCGGCAGACTATGCGCGGATCCATGCGCAGATGGCCGCCGATCCCTATGGGGAAGAACCGGGTCACGCCATGGGCGCCAAACGCCAGGAGGATGCGCGCATCGGCCATGACACATGGGACCGGCTGCCCGACATCAAATGTCCGGTGCTGGTGATGGGCGGACGT
>JAFIHO010000061.1 GCA_017849395.1 Hyphomicrobiales bacterium | reverse complement strand
TTTTCCTATGGCGATTATCTGCGCTGCGGCGCGATGGCCAGCCAGTCGAAGATCATGGCCGCGATCAAGGCCCATGCCGCGAAGGGCGGCGCCGTGCTGGGCATCTGCAACGGCTTCCAGGTGCTGACCGAAAGCGGGCTGCTGGCCGGCGCGCTGATGCGCAATGCGGGTTTGAAATTCGTCTGCAAGGAAGTGGCGCTGAAGGTCGAAGAGACGCAAAGCGCCTTCACTCGCAAGTATGACAGCGGCCAGACCGTGACCTTCCCGGTGGCGCATGGTGAAGGCAATTACTATGCCGATGACGAGACGCTGAACCGGCTGGAAGGTGAAGGCCGGGTGATGTTCCGCTATCAGGACAATCCCAACGGCTCGGCGCGTGACATTGCGGGCATCCTGAACGACAAGCGCAATGTGCTGGGCCTGATGCCCCATCCCGAGCGCGTGGTCGATCCCGTCACTGGTGGAACTGACGGCCGCGCCATGTTCCAGAGTTTGATTGAAACGCTTTCATAGGAGCGTCTGCTTTTGATGGGCAGTGGCAGATGCGCTGTTGATGAGAAATGGCTTTTTGATCGGGGCGCTCTGCACGATGCGAAAGTCGTGAAGCATATCAAGACGGGGACGGATGTCGCGATTTTCATCGACGACGAATGGTCTAATTTTGAGGGCTTTGACGAGTATCCGGGCGCACAAAGTGGCGCCCTAATCGTGTCTGATGCTTTGAGTTGCCCTGACTTCAGTCCGATTGCGAACGAACTTCTGTTGGACGTCGAGCTATTGCGTACTTCGGAAGAAGTCTCTCTGAAATTCCATGCCCTGGGCCACCCGGTCATAGAAATCAGCGGTCAGAATGTTTTCTGGACCGCATGTTCTCCAATAAGCGATAAAACCTTCCCATGATCGAAATCACCTCCGAAATCGTCCGCGATCACGGCCTGTCGCCCGATGAGTATGAGCGCATCAAGACTCTGCTGGGCCGCGCGCCCAATATGGTCGAACTGGGCGTGTTCAGTGTGATGTGGTCGGAGCATTGTTCCTACAAATCCACCCGCGCCCATCTGCGCCGGTTGCCGACCAAGGCGCCCTGGGTGCTGCAGGGACCGGGCGAAAATGCGGGCGTGATCGATATCGGCGATGGCGACGCCTGCATCTTCAAGATGGAATCCCACAACCATCCCAGCTTTATCGAACCCTATCAGGGTGCGGCGACCGGGGTGGGTGGCATCATGCGCGACGTGTTCACCATGGGCGCGCGGCCCATCGCCATGATGAATGCGCTGCGTTTCGGTGAGCCGAACCATCCCAAGACCCGCCATCTGGTCAGCGGCGTCGTCAGCGGCATCGGCGGCTATGGCAACTGCATGGGTGTTCCGACCGTGGGCGGCGAGGTGAATTTCCATCGCAGCTACAACGGCAACATCCTGGTCAATGCCATGTGCGTCGGCCTGGCGCGGCAGGACAAGATTTTCCTGTCCGCCGCCAAGGGCGCGGGCAGTCCGGTTGTTTATGTCGTCTCCAAGACCGGGCGTGACGGCATCCATGGCGCGACCATGGCGTCGGCCGAGTTCGACGACGCATCGGAAGAAAAGCGCCCTACCGTGCAGGTGGGCGATCCCTTTACCGAAAAGCTGCTGCTGGAAGCCTGCCTGGAACTGATGGCGACCGACGCCATCATCGCCATCCAGGACATGGGCGCGGCGGGGTTGACGTCATCGTCCGCCGAAATGGGCGACAAGGGCGGCAGCGGCATCGAGCTGGACCTGGACAAGGTGCCCCAGCGCGAAGAGAACATGACCGCCTATGAGATGCTGCTGTCGGAATCGCAGGAGCGCATGCTGGCGGTGCTGAAGCCGGGGCGCGAAGCGCAGGCAGAAGCGATCTTCCGCAAATGGGAACTGGATTTCGCCGTCATCGGCATAACCACCGACACCAACCGCCTGGTCATCAAGCACAAGGGCGCGGTCGTGGCAGACATGCCCATCACCGCCCTGTCGGATGAAGCGCCGGTCTATGAGCGGCCTTATCAGAAGCGCGAGCCGGTGAGGGGCACGCCGTTCTATGACAAGAACAGGCCTGTTCTCGCCTCGCTGGAAAAGCTGGTTGGCAGTCCCGACATGGCCTCGCGCCGCTGGATCTGGGAGCAATACGACAACAGCGTGATGAACGACACGGTGCAGCATCCGGGCGGCGACGCCGCGGTGGTGCGGGTGCATGGCACCAGGAAGGCGCTGGCGATCACAACCGATGTGACGCCGCGCTATTGCCGTCCCGATCCCTTCAATGGCGGGGCGCAGGCGGTGGCCGAAGCCTGGCGCAACCTGACCGCCGTGGGCGCGACGCCGCTGGCCGTCACCGACAATCTGAATTATGGCAATCCGCAGAAGCCCGAAATCATGTGGGAGATCGTGGCGGGTATAGACGGCATCGGCGCCGCCTGCCGCGCGTTGGATTTCCCCGTCATCTCCGGCAATTGCTCGCTTTATAACGAGACCAATGGCGAAGGCATTCTGCCGACCCCCGCCATCGGCGGCGTGGGACTGCTGAAAGACGTTACGAAGATGGCGACCATCGCGTTCAAGCGCGATAACGATGTCGTCATCCTGATCGGCGAGACGAAAGGTCATCTGGGGCAGTCGCTCTATCTGCGCGAGATCGAGGGCAGGGAAGAAGGGGCCGTCCCGCCGGTCGATCTGGCGGTGGAAAAGAAGAACGGCGATTTCGTGCGCTCCCTCATCGAGCGCGGGCTGGCCGATACGGTGCATGACGTGTCGGATGGCGGCGTGCTGGCGGCGATTGCCGAGATGGCGCTGAAAGGCGGGATCGGCGCGTCTGTCGGCCAGGCGGGATTGCCCGAAGCGATCCCCTTCTGGTTCGGGGAAGATCAGGCGCGTTACGTGATCGCCGCGCCGTTCGACCGGGCGGAGAAGATTGTCGCGGAAGCACGCGAGAAATTCATTACCGTCGCGGAATTGGGCCGTACTGGCGGGGACGCACTGGTGCTGGAAGACAGGGAGCGCATCGCGCTGGACCAGTTGCGGGCGGCGCATGAAGGCTGGTTTCCCAAACTGATGGCGGGTGAAGAAATCCCGCCGACCAATTAAGGAGCGCCGTCATGGGCATGAAAGGCAGCGAGATCGAGGCCTTTATCAAGGCGGCCTTTCCGGACGCCGATATCGAGATGAAAGACCTGGCGGGCGATGACAATCACTGGGCCGCCACGGTGAAATCCGCTGCCTTCAAGGGCAAGAGCCGGGTGCAGCAGCACCAGATGGTCTATGCCGCGTTGAAGGGCAATATGGGCGGCGTGCTGCATGCGCTGCAACTGACCACGTCAGTCAAGGACTAGATCGCCCCAGTCCAGCTTGCGCGCATGGCGGAAAGCCTGCTTGTCGCGCCGGGGCACGAAGGCCTGGCGCAATCCCGAAACGTCGCACAATGGCAGGGCAATGCCCGGCTTTGCTTCGGAAGGCGGCGCGACGATGCGCGCACCCTTCGCCACCGGCGTGCGCGTCATTGCCAGATAGCTGTAGCGTTCGTCCTCGAACGGGACATTGGCGTCTTTCGCCCGCATGTGATCGCGGGAGCGCGGCAGGCGCTGGGAGAAATGGCACCAATCATCACCACGCATCGGGCAATCCGCATCATGGGTGCAGGGTGCGGCGACATGTGCGCCCGCTTCGATCAGTGCGGCCCGCGCCGCACGGATGCGCGAAAAGCCTGCGGGCGTTCCCGGCTCCACCAGCACCAGCATCCGGCCGCTTGCCTCCCACAGACGCAGCGCAGTGTGCGCGGCGCGGCTTTCCGGCAGTTCGGCCAGCACATAGCTGGCGAGCAGTAGATCGGCCTGGGGCACGGCGCCGACATCGCCCGCGACGATCCGCACATCCGGCAGGTTCGCCGCCAGCTTCGCCGCGAGTGCGCGGAGCGCCGCATTGCTGTCCAGCATGGTGACATGGGCGGTGCCCGGCCAGGCATCCAGCGCCGCCCAGCTTGCGGTGCCCGGCCCCGCGCCGATATCGGCGATGCTGGATGGTGCGAAATCCGGCATCACTTGCGCCACGCGCGCCAGCACGGCGCGTACCGCCGCATAGGTCGCGGGCATGCGCGCGATGGCATAGGCGAGCGCGTCCGCCTCCGTCGCGATATCCGCCGATGTTCCGCCGCCGCGATAAGCCGCCGACTGGCGTGCCGCCCGCGCCGCCAGGTCGCGGCGCGATGCGCCTTCCAGCAGCGCATCCAGCGCGGCGGACAATTCGGCAGGCAGGGCGATGTTCAAGACCGGGGACCGGAAAAGTTCCGGCCCTGATTAGCACGGTTAATCGCGGGGAGGCTGCATGTACAATAATCCGCCCTGGTGTCGGCGCAGCATGAAGATGCCCACTTCGATGGCCAGCGCCGCCATGAAGGGCGAGAGCGCAACCGACGGACCGTCCTCGTCCTTTTCCGTCCGCCACAGCGCGCCGATGGCGCACAGCGCCAGCCCAGCCATCACAAGCTTCTGCATGGGTGTGTAAGATTGCGTGGGCATGGGCGCTCTCCGGAAATGTCCGCCGGAAACGGCTGGAAATGCGCGCGGTTCCAGCCCGGCTTGACCCCTTGGGTCCGGGTGCTTAGATCAGGGCGTCTTCCAAAGGGTTTGCCCCATGTCCGACGTCCAGGCCCGCATCGCCGACGATGTGAAAAGCAATGATGTGCTGCTGTACATGAAAGGCACCCCCAGCTTCCCGCAATGCGGCTTTTCCGCGGTGACGGTGCAGATCCTCAGCCATCTGGGCGTGAAGTTCAAAGCCGTGAATGTGCTGGAAGACCCGGAAGTCCGCGAAGGCATCAAGGTCTTTTCCAACTGGCCGACCATCCCCCAGCTGTATGTGAAGGGCGAGTTCGTCGGCGGCGCCGACATTGTGCGCGAGATGTTCGAGCAGGAAGAACTGGCGCCGTTCTTTGCGGAAAAGGGCATCGCGCTCGAGAACGCCTGAGCACAGCCCCTCGCCCTTCGACAAGCTCAGGGTGAGGACGTTCGTACTAAACCCGGTTGAAGTGCCGCTCCCATAGCGGCGCGATGGCGGGACGGCGCGACACTGCACCCGCCAGCGTGTTCAGCTTTGGGATGTTCGCTTCGCGCCATTGCCGCCCGATGCTCCAGCGCGTGAACATGGCGGCGTAGATATCCAGGATCGAGAAGCCGCCCGACAGCAGAAACGGGCCTTCGATCATGCGTTCGATGATCAGAATGCGTTCTCGGATGCGGTCCCGCGCGATCCTGCGCAGGGCCTGCGCATCGCCGCCATCGGGCGTGAACCGCTCCGGATAATCCACGATCTCGACGATCGGATAGATTTCCGCCGCCATGAAGGCGAGCCAGCGATAGGCGCGGGCGCGCGCCACGCTGCCGCCGGGCGGCAACAGGCGCGCCTGGGGAAAATGATCGGCCAGGGTCAGAAGGATCGCCGCGGATTCGGTGACGATGTCGCCTTCGGGCAGGCGCAGGGCGGGCATCTTGCCGGACGGGTTTATCGCCAGGAATTGCGGGCTTTTCTGCTCATTTCTCTCCAGCGAGACCAGTTCGAAATTATAGGGCGCACCCGTTTCAGCCAGCGCGCTTTCGGCGCTGAATGCACCGGACCCCAGGTCGCCGTAAAGGGTGTAGCTCATGCTTAAAGTCTAGCGCGTCGCTAGGAAATAAAAAGGCCCGCAAGCGGACTTGCGGGCCTGTCTTTTCTGCATGACCGGCCGAAGCCGGACAGGATCAACGCGAATAAAATTCCACGATGAGGTGCGGTTCCATCTGCACGGCATAGGGAACATCCGCCAGCTTGGGGGTGCGCAGCAGCTTCACGCCCTTGCCTTCGCTGACTTCCAGATAGTCCGGCGTGTCGCGCTCGGCACTCTTGGAAGCTTCCAGCACCAGCGCCATTTCACGCGCCTTGGCCGACAGTTCGATCGTGTCGGTTTCCTTCACATGATAGGAGGCGATGGTGACGCGGCGGCCATTGACCTTCACATGGCCATGGCTGACGAGCTGGCGCGCGGCGAAGGGCGTGGGCACGAACTTGCTGCGATAGACGACCGTATCCAGGCGCGTCTCGAGCAGGCCGATCATGTTCTCGCCGGTGTCGCCGGGGCGGCGCGAGGCGTCCTGATAATATTTGCGGAACTGCCGCTCGGTGATGTTGCCGTAATAGCCCTTCAGCTTCTGCTTGGCCTGAAGCTGGGTGCCATAGTCGGAGAGTTTCTTGGCGCGGCGCTGGCCGTGCTGGCCGGGGCCATAGGAACGCTTGTTGACCGGGCTCTTGGGACGGCCCCAGAGATTCTCGCCGACGCGGCGGTCGATCTTGTATTTGGAGTTTGCGCGCTTGCTCATCGGTCTCTTTCACGAATTTCGGCCCGGCGGGGTGCCGGAAGGCGGCGGACTATATGCAGGGAACGTCCTGAGTCAAATGGATGCAATCAAAGGTTGAGTATTGGTTTTCTAGCGCAATAATATCAATGGGTTATACCAATACACGCCGCCTTATGGGCACTGGTACCGTGTGCCCCGGAGCCGGGATAGACCCTAGCCGAGGCTCGCACTAGGGTCAGCCCGCTAATCCATATGAGGGAAGTTCCATGCAGGCCATGTTGGTTCTTTATCTCATCAGCGCCACCGGATTTGTGTCAGCGCCCCTGAATGTCGCGCAGTTTACCGACATCGCCTCCTGCAAGGCGGCGGCCGACAATGCGCTGATGGTGGAGAAGGCGCCCACCCGCGCCAGCACCGTGTTCATCTGTGCCCCGATGTCGAGCGTGGATGCGCCGGGTGCGCCGCGCTTGCCGCGCTGACATTCGCCGTGCGGACTCAATCCAGCCGGTAATTAAAGCTGACCGAGATGCGCGGCCGGGCTGAGCGGTTGGCCTCCACGCCATGGCGCAGCCAGCTTTCCCATAACAGCAGTGTGCCCGCCTTTGGCGTGACGGTGACGAAGCTGCGCCGCTGCGGCTTTGCGTTTTTCCGGCGCGGCGGCGCGGCCATCAGCATGGCGAGGCGCGGATCCTCGAAGGTGATGCCGCCCGATCCCGGCGGCGTCGCGACATAGAAGGTGCCGCTGATGACCGCATGGGGATGGATGTGCGGCGCATGCACGCCGCTTTTCGCCATAACATTCACCCAGATGCTGTCCATCTTCAGCTTGCGGCGGCGACCCTTTGCGGTCGTCAGGTCGAAGGCCGCATCGCGCGCGAACAGCGCCACATGCCGGTCGATCGCATGCTCCAGCGCGGCGAATTCGGGGGAACGGATGGTGAGATCATCCAGCGACGCATAAGAGGTGTAACCCTTGTAGCCATGCTCGCGCGACCAGCGCCGGCCCGCCTGATCCTCCGCCGCGATGATAAGGCTTGCCCGCTCCAGGTCGCGCACCAGCCGCGCGGGCAGCTTTGCGCTGTATAATTGCGTGGCGAACAGATTCTGGAACATGTGGAGAATTCATACATCCTCACTCTGAGCCTGTCGAAGGGTGGAAATCGCGCGTCAGAACCGGTCCTTGCGGGCGCGGATTTCGCCGAACACCGAAACCGTGTCCGCATTTTCCATGCCCAGGCTTTTGCGAATCTCCGCCGAGTCGGGACGCAGGAAGGGATTGGTCGCCTTTTCCAGCGCCATGTTGGACGGCACGGTCGGTTTCTGCGCGGCGCGGGTGGCGCTCACCTCTTCCATGCGCGCCTTCAGCGCCGCGTTGCCCGGCTCCAGTGTCAGCGCGAAGCGGCCATTGCTCTGGGTATATTCATGGCCGCAATAGACCATCGTTTCGTCGGGCAGTTTCATCAGCTTGCTGAGGCTGGTCCACATCATCTGCGGATCGCCCTCGAACAGCCGCCCGCATCCCATGGCGAACAGCGTGTCGCCGGTAAAGGCGTTGCCGTCGATGACAAAGGTGATCGCGCCGCGGGTATGGGCCGGGACCTCCAGCACCTGCACGGGCATCCCCGCAAACTCCCAGCCGCGCTCATCCACCCCGATATCGATGCCGGGGATACGGGCGCTGTCCTTTTCCGGTCCCACAACCAGCGCGCCGAATTCCTGTTTCAGCGCCAGATTGCCGCCGGTATGGTCCAGATGATGATGGGTATTGAGGATGTGGGTCAGCTTCCAGCCCCGCTTCTTCAGCGCGGCTTTCACCGGCTCCGGCTCTGAGGGGTCGATCACGGCGCATTGGCCGTTCGCACTCACCAGATAGGCATAATTGTCGGACAGGCAGGGGACGATTTCGATCTGGGTCATGGCCCAACCCTAGCAGGGGATTGTCCGGCATTGAACAGTCCCGCAAGCGGCGATAAGCCTCTGTCATGGAACCCGATGTCCGTGCGCTGGCCGCCTTTTACGATACCCGGCTGGGTCAGGTCGCGCGCCGGGCGATCCTGCGCCAGGTGCGCACCATCTGGCCGGATG
>JAFIHO010000060.1 GCA_017849395.1 Hyphomicrobiales bacterium | reverse complement strand
CGGCAATATTTTCAGAATGGGGCGGTTCATCCGCGGGAATCGCGGCGCGGGCGCGCCGGACAATCAGGAATGCCACGCCGCCCGCCGCGCCCAGCACCAGAAATGGCGCCAGCCATAACAGCCAGGTTCCGGGTTTCACCGGCGGCTGCATCAGGATGAAATCGCCGTAACGGGCGACCAGGTAATCCTTGATCTCCGCGTTGCTGCGGCCTTCGGCGATCTGACGCCGCACAAGCTGGCGCAGATCGGCCGCAAGCGGCGCGCCGGAATCGTCGATGCTTTCGCCCTGGCACACCAGGCAGCGCAATTCCCGCTGGAGCGCGCGGGCGCGGGTTTCGGTGGCGAGATCGGGAAAGGGCTCGGGCGCGGCCCATGCAGGCCCTGTCAGCAGCCAGAGCAAGAGCGCGGCGCGGGCGATTTTCATTCGGCCGGTACAGTCTGCGCGGCAGGCACGGCGTCGCGCACCCGCAACCGGCCCCACAGGCTCAGGATGCCGCCCAGCGCCATGATCAAAGGTCCGATCCAGATCAGCGGCGCGAGCGGCGATACATAGGCGCGCAAGGTGAAACGTCCCTGCCCGCGTTCATCGCCCAGCGCCAGATAGAGATCGCGCAAGCCGGTGGTGCGGATGGCGGTGTCACTCAACTCCTGGCCCTGTGCGGGATAGAAGCGCTTTTCCGGCTCCATGACCGCGACGGCGCGGCCATTCTCGATCAGCGAGATGCGCGCGCGCTGTGCCTCATAGTTCGGCCCTTGAACCTTGGTCGCGCCATCGAAGCGCAATGTGTAGGGCCCGACCTTCATCACCTGGCCCGGCCCCATCACATCCAGCGCCTCGCTGCGCCACAGGCCGGTGCCCGCCACGCCCATCAGGGTGACGCCAAGTCCGGCATGCGCCAGGGCGGCGGCGAAGGCGGCGGCGCGCGCGCCCTTGCGGCGGCGCAGTTCGACGATGCTGGCGGCGATCAGCCAGCCCGCCAGCGCGAAGGCGGCGGTTCCGGTCAGGCTGCGCGGGCTGGCGATCGCCAGTACCGCCAGGGCGGCGAGCCCCGCGACGCCCAACGCGGGATAGAGCGGACGCAGCGCGTTGCGCCAATCGGCGCGCCGCCAGGCCAGACGCGGCCCCAGCGGAACCAGAGCCAGCAGCGCGAAGAAGATCGGCGTGAAGGTGATGGCGTAGTAGGGCGGCCCCACCGTGATCTTGGTCCCGGTCAGCGCGTCCAGCACCATCGGATAGAGCGTGCCGACGAACACACAGGCGCAGGCCGCTATCAGGAACACATTATTGATGAGAAGCGTGGTCTCGCGGCTGGCAATGTCGAAAGCCGCGCCGCCCTGCAGGGTCGGGGCGCGCCAGGCGAACAACGCCAGTGCGCCGCCGATGGCCAGCACGATCAGCGCCAGGATGAACAAGCCGCGCGTGGGGTCTGACGCGAACGCATGGACCGAGGTGATCGCACCCGAACGCACAAGGAAAGTGCCGATCAGCGCCATGGAGAAACCGGCGATGGCGAGCAACAGGGTCCAGGTGCTGAACGCGCCGCTTTTTTCCGTCGCCAGCGCCGAATGCAGCAGCGCCGTGGCGATCAGCCAGGGCATGAAGGAGGCGTTTTCCACCGGGTCCCAGGCCCAGAAGCCGCCCCAGCCCAGTTCGTAATAGGCCCACCAGCTTCCCAGCGCGATGCCGAGGGTCAGAGCGATCCATGCGATCAGCATGAAGGGACGCGCGGCGCGCACCCAACCTTCCTCGCCCACCAGCAGCGCGCCCGCCGCATAAGAGAAGGAGGCCGACAGCCCGACATAGCCCGCATAGAGCATGGGCGGATGGAAGGCGAGACCTGGGTCCTGAAGCAGCGGATTGAGGCTGGCGCCTTCGAATGGCGCAGGGTCGAGGCGCAGGAAGGGATTGGACGTGAAGAGAATGAAAAGCAGGAAGGACGCGGCCAGCAATCCCTGGAAGCCCAGCGCCGCGCTGCTCAGGCGCGCGCCGCCACGCTGGGCGAAGGCCACGCCGCCCGCATAGAGCGCCAGCACCAGAACCCACAAAAGCATGGAGCCTTCATGGTTCCCCCACACGCCGCTGATCTTGTAGAGCAGCGGCGTCGGCGTGTGGGAATTGTTGGCGACGGTGACGATGGAAAAATCCGACGCGATGAATGCCGCCATCAAGGCGCCGAAAGCCAGCACCACAAAGACCAGCATGCCCATGGCGGAACCGTTGGCGATGCCGCGCGCCGCAATGGCGGCCGGTGCGCCATCGGCGCGTGCGCCCGCCAGCCCCGCGAATGCCATCACCAGCGAGAGCCCCAGCGCGAAACACAGCGCAAGCTGACCAAGCTCGCCGGTCATTGTTCGCCTTCCTGCCAGCGGCCGCTGCGTTTGAGGGCATCGACCACTTCGGGCGGCATGTATTTCTCGTCATGCTTGGCAAGTACTTCGGTGGCGTTGAAGGTGCCGGACGCATTGAGCGCGCCCGAGGCCACCACACCCTGCCCTTCGCGGAACAGCGCCGGCAGCACGCCGGTAAAGGCAACCGGCACGGTGCCCTTGCCGTCGGTAACAATGAAATGCACATCGGCGCCGGGACCGCGCTTCACGCTGGCCTGTTCGACCAGCCCGCCGATGCGGAACGCGACGCCGGGCTGCACATGCTTCGCCATGACATCGCTGGGGCTGTAGAAATAAAGGACGTTATCCTTCAGTGCGCCCACGATCAGCGCGGCCGCGCCGATGCCTGCCACGACAAGGGCGATGGCGAAGGCAATGCGGCGCTGCTTCCTGGGTGTCATGCGTTCTCTCAGTGACCCCCGCCGCGTTGCAAAATCTGGTCGGCGAGGCCGGTGTCATAGGCCACGCCTTCCGGTGTCAGCGCGATCTGGTGCGGCCATTCCGCCCGGATGAATCCTTTGCGCGACAGCGCGCTCCATACGACCTGGTTTTCCAGCCCCGTCGCATCCGCACCGCGCACGACCGCATCGCCCAGATGGAAGTGATCGCCATGGGCATGCGGAAAGGCCGTGATGGCGATATCGCCATTGGGCTGCGGCACACCCGCATCGGGCAGGCGCGCAATGGCCTGGAGCAGGGTCAGGGTGCGCAGTTGCAGCGGATTGAGCTTGGCGGGATTGGTCTTGGGCGGCATGACGGAAGCCTGAAACGATTGCGGCCGGGACCATAAAGGGGTTCCAGGAAAAGTGCGAAGCGGTTTCCTGCACTGACGCTGGAAAACTCCGCCCGGAACCGCGACCAAATCGGAAGACAAGCCATTTTCGCCGCTTATCGCGAAAATGGCCTGTCCCGGGCCCCTTGCGCGCAAAGATTGCCGTTACCAGCGACGCCAGCCGCGATGGCCCCATCCCCGGCCGCCGCCAAAGCCGAAACCGAGGGTCACGCTCGGCCCATAATAGGGCGGATAATAATAGGGATAAGGATAGGGATACGGACCATAGCCGTAATAAACCGGTGGCGGGGGCGGCGGGCCATAGCCATAGGCCGGGGGTGGAGCGCCGTAACCATAGGCCGCGCTGCGCGGGGGCGGCGTCTCGGAATCCATGCAGGCGTAATAGGCGTCGGCATAGGCGCGATCGACATCCGCCGCGGCCGCCCTGGCATTGCTCGATCCGACGATTGTTCCAGTCAGAAGGCCCGCGCCGGCGCCGATGGCCGCGCCCGAACCGGCATTGCCGGCCGCGCCTCCGATGATGGCCCCAAGCGCCGCACCGCCAAGCGTGCCGCCGATGGTGCCGCGCGCCTGTTCGTCGCGCGCCGCAGCGCCCGGCGTGGTGTAGCCGGTGCGGGCCGCGGCGTCGCGGCGGCAGAAGATGTCACGGTCCGCGCGCGCCTGCTGGCTGTTCGCGGTATTGGGCGCTGCCCGCCGCGCCGAAGGCGGCGGCGCATAATCGGCGTCATCGCCCTCGTCATAATATCCGTCAGGCGGCGGCGCATGGGAGTCAGACTCGGGAGGAGGATTTGCCTGCGAACGGGATGGCGGGGGAGTGGCGTTGTCGCCAGGCGCCGCCAGCGCGCTGCCGCCCATCAGGGCCACGGTCAGCGCGGCGATAAGTGGTGTACGGATCATGTGCGTCTCCACACGGGAATGGCCCCTCCCGTGCAGATAGGAAGCGCCCAGTGCCGTTCAATGTCAAAGACGATTTTGGTCCGCAATCGTCTCAACATTGTAACTAAAGGAACTTTAAGGCTGGATTCGGGCTGCCCGGAGCGGTCTCCCGCCATGGGCGTCGGCTGCCGGAGCGCCGATTCTCAAGCGGCCTTTTCGGCGCCCAAGGCGGCGCGGCCGCGGCGGCGCAGCAATTCGGCTTCCTGGGGACTGAACAGGGCGGCCGTGAATTCGGTGCACAGCGCAAACTGCAATTCCGCCACCGCGCGGCGGGCCGGATCGGTCTCGCGCAGCGCTTTCACCACATCCTCGTTATAGCGCTTGAGATAGGCGCACATCGCCTCATAGGCGTCCTTCTGCCTCGCGGCGAAACAGGCGTTGGCGGCGAAATCCCGGCTGGCCGTCACCAGACGCACATAACGGCGCGCCAGGTCTTGCTTGTCGGGATCGACGGCGCGCCCGAACTCGGCCGTGGCGCCCGTGCCCCGGCCCATCGGCAGCGCATTGGCGAACTCCTTCACGGCGCGGTCCATGAACTCGTCCATCACACCGCCGACGGTCTGGCGGTCCTTCAGCAGGCGCTGGCCCCATTCGCCATCGCGGCGGACTTCGATCTCCTTGACCATCGCGCTGGAAAGCTGCGCGAAGCCGCGCGCTTCCTCGATCAGTTTCTCCACGTCGAAATAGGGATGGCGCGTCGCCTGGATCGAAGCCTGAAAGCCGTCCATGCGCGAAATCAGAATCTCGCCTACCAGTCCCATATCGGTCTGGGAGATCAGCGTGTCGTCGGTGGTGCGTGAGATCATCATCGGCAATTTCAGCGCTTCCCAGGGACGCTTCAGCCGGTTCATCGCGATCGCCGCGACATAGGGTGCGGCATCGGGCCTGGTCTTGATCAGGCCGTCATAGACGGCGCGCAAATCCCATAGCAGCTTGTCGTCCAGTCCGGGCATCAGGCGCGGCATCAGCGCATGGATGCTCAACACCTCCTCGTCGGCCGCCAGCAACAGGGCAATCTCCTCGACATCCGCGACCACCAGATCGCCGCCCAGAAGGCTGCGCGCCGCCTTGCGGCTGCGTTCGTCGGAAAAGGATTTCGCGATGGCCGAAGCCGCGGTGATGCGGAATTCATGGGTGCGCGCGGCGGCGGCATCGAACTGGCGCGCCAGGATATGCGCCTTGGCCTCGATCAGATAGGCCGCGCACTCCGCGGGGATAAGAGTCTGGCTCAGCCATTGCCACAGCGGCAGCACGCTGGAGCGCGCGATCACCGCCTTCTGCTTCCTGGTGCGCGGCGCGTTGGTGAGCAAATCCTGGAAAGGCTGGCAGAACAGCCGCAGCGGAGTCGGCGTGCGTTCCGGATTGTCCCCGCGCAGCGCGGGACGCAGCGTGGAGAGAATATCGCCATGGGGTAGGACCGCGCCGTCCATCAGCCGGTCCACTTCCACTGCCCTTGCCAGCCGTGCCGCCATTGCGCCCGGCAGGCTTCCCAACAACGCTTTTAGTAAGCCACTCTTGTCACTGGAAAGCATGGTCGCTCCGCGGCGTCTTGGTCTGGACGGACGCCGTTTCCTGCGTTCACATTAAGGCGGATACCGTTAACGCCGTGTTTCGCTATGAAAGCGCAGGCAGATTCAGGCGGGCCAGCAGCCCCCCCAGGGGCGAGGCATCCAGGACAAAAAAACCCTGATAAAGCTTGGAAATATCGCGGACGATGGCAAGGCCCAGGCCGGTGCCCGGTACGCTTTCGTCCAGTCTTTCTCCGCGCGATCCAACCTGGGCCCGCTCGGTTTCGGTCAGGCCGGGGCCGTCATCCTCGACGGTCAGGACAAGCCGCGCGCCTTCGCGCACGGCGCGCACGCGCACCTGTGATTTGGCCCATTTGCAGGCATTGTCGATCAGGTTGCCCGCCATCTCCTCCAGATCCTGGCGCTCGCCCCGGAAATAGAGATCGGCGGGACATTCGCAGTCGATATCGATGCCGCGATCGCCATGGATGCGCGACAGCACGCGGGTGAGGCCGGACAGCACCGCTTCGACCTCCGTGCGGTTGCCGAGCACATCAAGGCTGCCCGCCGCGCGCGCCCGCGCCAGATAGTGATCGACCTGGCGGCGCGTCGAGCCAACCTGGCTCTTCACCTGGTCGGCCAGGGGGCCGGGATTGGCTTCCGCCTCGCTGGTCAGAACGCTGAGCGGCGTCTTGAGGAAATGCGCCAGGTTGGAAACATGAGTGCGCGCGCGGCCCACCACTTCCTCGCTATGCTGGATGAGGGAGTTGAGTTCGCCGGCCAGGGGGGCGATCTCGGACGGGAAATTTCCTTCCAGCCGCCGCGCATGGCCGTCACGGATGCGCGCCAGCGCCTCGCTGACGCGGCGCAGGGGCATCAGGCCGATGCGCACCTGGATCAGGATCGCCATCAACAGGCCAAGGCCCAGAAGCAGGAAGGACCAGAACAGGATGCCGTTGAATTCGCGTGTTTCGCTTTCCACCTGGGACATGTCGCCGGCGACCAGGAATGTATAGCTGCTGGTGTCGCCCGGCGCTTCGGTCGCCGTGATGGGAAATTCCACCCGCTGCGCCAGCACGCGCAGATGCTGGTTTTCCGGTCCCTCGGCATAGCCCCACATGCGCGCGCCCTCGCGCCGGAAGCCGCCGGGCATGATCTGCTTGTCGAACAGGGAGCGGGAAATCTGCCCCCCGGAACTTTCGGCGCCACCCGGCTTGATCTGGTAGTAGAGGCCCGAATAGACGCGGTCGAAACGATGGTTGAGGAAGCGCGCCTGCAGCGACACGCCGCCTTCCGGATCGGGATCGGCGGCGGCGATCAGCCCGTCCATGTCCGTGATGAGGCTGGTGTCGAAATTGTTCTGCGCCGCGTTGCGGAAGGCGCCGGACAGCACGAAGCCGCCGGCCGCCAGCGCCAGCACGGTCCACACCGCCGCCGCCGCGATCAGCCGCGCGGCGAGCGAATTAAGTCTCGGCGGTTTTGCCAAGCTTCGGATCTTCAAGGGAATAGCCAAGCCCACGCACAGTCTGAATCGGCCCCGCCGCCAGCTTGTTGCGCAGACGGCCGACGAACACCTCTATCGCATTGGAATCGCGGTCGAAATCCTGGTCGTAGAGATGTTCGACCAGTTCGGTGCGGG
>JAFIHO010000059.1 GCA_017849395.1 Hyphomicrobiales bacterium | reverse complement strand
TGCCTTCGGAGGGCAGCACTCTATCCAGCTGAGCTACGGGTGCGTAGGTGGCTGCTATACCCCAGCCGCCCGGAAATCTAAAGCGCCGCCAGCGCCGCCCGGACCGATTGCCGGGCCAGCCTGAAAACCCGGCCCTTCCACGCCGGATCATCGACATAAAAGGCGTCGCGGCATTGGCGCGCGATGGAAGCGGCCAGCGCCGGATCGGGTTCATGCGCGAAATTGTGCAGCCAGTTGTCGCGGCGCAGGGCATCGAACACCTGATGCAGCGGGCGAGTACCCACCTCCAGCGCCGCGAAGGCGAGTTCCGTCCCCGGCAGCCAGGCGGCCAGCGCGCGGTCCAGGGTGCCGGTCAGCGCAGGCGATACGGACTCGCCGCCATCGCTGGACTTGACCATGCCGCCCCATATGGCGCGCGCCCGCGCATAGTCGGCGCTGCAGGGCAGGGCCTCGGTGATGATCTCGCCCGCGCCGCTTTCACCCAGTCCGGTGTGAAAGTCGATCACGGACAGCTTCTCCACCGACCGTAAATCCTCGGTCAGCACCGCGCGCATCATGGCAAGCGACCAGCATTGCTTCGCGCCGCCAAACCATAATCCATCGGGATGCCGATACTGGCCGCGCGTGACAGCCGACTGCAGCGCCCTCAGGCCATGGGCCTTGCCATAGTCCAGCAGGGTCTGGTTGGCGGCGGAAAGGGTGGCGGGCTCAAGATCGCGCGGCGCGATGGCGGCGGCCAGCGCGTCATATTCAGGATTTTCAGGGGGCGCTCCAAAGTCCACGAAATTGCGGTTGATATCGACATTGTCCTCATTCACCCGCCGGTTCCGCGCGAAGCCGGACGGATTCAACGCATGGACCAGAACGATGCGCGCGCCATCCGGCGCTTTCATCCCTTCGCGCAGCAGGCCTGTCTGCGCGCCGGAGCCGAAATAACCCTCCACCCCATGCGTGCCCGAAATCAGCAGCAGCGCGCGTGTCGCGGTGCGCGGCCCCAGCGCGGCGGTATCCAGAAACAGCGGCTTGCCATCCGGTCCCTTGGCCGTGGGATGGACGCGGGTGATGACATCGGTGCCTGCCGCCTCCGCCGCGGCGATAAAGGCCTGGCGCGCCTTGCGGTAATCGGCGGGAAAATGACTTTCGGGATCGGAAGACATCATTTTAGAGTATTTCGCGCTTCGTTGAATCGCGAAATACTCTATCTCCTTGTTTGGTCGCGGTTCCGGACGGAAAACCGCCGCACACTTTTCCTGGAACCGCTCTAGTGTACCAGAGATGACTCCTTTCGGTCCCCTGCAACAACTGCGCGAACGTCCCATCGGCGATCTGTCGGATGCACGAAGGGCGCGCATCGGCTATCGCAAGCGCATCCCCCTGGCGCGCGACAATCGCCTGTTTGGCGAGACGGCGGTGGAAGCACGCGATGTGGGGCTGAAGGGCGAGAATTTCTATGCCAGTCCGCGCAATCCGCCCTATTGGCTCAGGATCGAGGGCGCGACCGAAAAACTCCTGCTGCGGCAAAGCGTGGCCGAACGGCTGGGCCGCGTCAACGCGCGCGCGGGACAGGCGGGGCTGGAGCTGTTCCTGTTCGATGCCTGGCGGCCGCGCGCGGTGCAGGCTTTCTTTCACGATGTGTGGATGCCGCAGGAACTGAAGCGGCGCGGCTCGAAACTGGAAGGCGCGGCCCTGACCGACGAGGTGGAGCGCTACTGGTCCGCGCCCACCGACGACCCCAATTCGCCCGCGCCCCACGCCACGGGCGCGGCGGTCGATCTCACCCTGCGCTGGAAGGATGGCGATGCGCTGTGGATGGGCTCGCTGTTCGACGATGTGACGGCGCTGGCGCATCGCGACCGGTTCGAATCGGGCTCCGCCGATTCCTTTTCCCTCTCCGATGACGAAGCCCGCGCCAACCGCCGCCTGCTGCACTGGCTGATGATCGAGGAAGGTTTCGCCGGTCATCCCGACGAATGGTGGCACTACTCCTGGGGCGACCAGCTATGGGCCGCGCTGACAGGTGCGCCGGCGGCGCATTATGGGTTGGCGGACATATCTGTGCCCTGATTGTCATGGCCCGGCTTGACCGGGCCATCCAGGGCAGGAAGCTCATTGGCTCGCGGACGCTCGCCTGCTGGATGGCCCACATAAAGTGGGCCATGACAATTTCTGGTGCGCGCGACTTCGCGCGCGCTATTTCAGAATGGGCCTGAACGCGCCATCCCATTCCGGTCCCGGCGGGTTGGTCTCGAAATAGCCGATGCGCTTCAGGTGCAGGTCGTACAGCTTCTGGCTCGCGCCGGACAGATTGCGGCACTGGGCGATCAGGTCGCGCGCCTCGGTCCAGCGCTGCTGGCGCAGGGCCGAGAAGATATGTTCATGGAACGTGGCCAGCGCGCGGAATTTGGGTGACGCGCGCACCACCGGATTGCCCAGCATCGCATAAAGCCGCACCGGCGCGTCCTCGCCGCCCGCCGCGATATAATCCACTTCCAGAAAGGCGAAGCTGCGGTCGGCCATCTGGCGCGTCTCGTCCGCCACCACCACGGCGGGGCCATATTGCGGCGACAGCGCCTGGATACGCGTCGCCAGGTTCACCGTATCGCCATGCACGCTGTAGCCGACGCGGCCATGGCCGCCGAACCCGCCCGCGATCACATTGCCGCTGGCGATGCCCACGCCGATCTCGACGGCGGGCGCAACGCCCTCGCCGCGATGCTGCTGCGCCAGTGTTTCGCTGATCCGCGATGACATAACACTCATGCCATGGGCCGCCTCGCAGGCATGGGTGGCGTGGTCGGGATCGTCCAGCGGCGCATTCCAGAAAGCGGCGAAACCATCCGCCGTCAGCCGGTCGATGGTGCCGCCATGCGCCAGCGCCTCATCCATCAGCGGCGTCAGCACCTGGCTGGTCATGCGGGTGAAACCGGCGGGATCGTCACGATAAGATGCCGCCAGTCCCGCCAGCCCGCGCACGCCGCATACCAGATAGGTGACGGTGCGCGTCTCGCCATCGGTTTTCAGCAGCGAAGGACGGCGCGCGATCGTCTCAATGGTGTCGCGCGGCAGGGAATCGGAAAAGGCCATGCGCAGCGCGGCGCGTTTCAGCCGAAGATCGCGCACATTGACGATGGCCGCGCCTGCCACCACCGCAACCAGTCCCACCGAAGGACCGGCGGCGTCGATCAGCACGCCCCGGCTGACGAACAGGAACCAGGAGCCATAGGCGGCCGCCAGAATGCAGCCCAGCGCCAGCCCGCAGGCCCAACCCAGTCCTTGGCGCAGCAACAGCAGGATCGCGCCTACCCCGAACAGCGCCAGCCACAATGCCTCGCCCAGCCGCGCATGGGCGGGCCGTTGCAGCACCTGGCCTGACAGCAGGTTCTGCAAGCCTTCCGCCAGCACACCGGCTTCGCTCATCAGGCCCATCGGGGTTTTCACCTGCGCGCCGGGCGGGCCGATGACGACGATCGCGCCGCGCAGCGCGCCCGCCTTGGGGCCGGACAGGTCGCTGACCTCCACGATGCGCGCCTGCGCACCCGCGCTGTAGCGCAGGCGGAACGCGCCATCCCGGTCGGTCGGAATGAAGGAACCATCCGTGTCCATACCCGATATTCCGACGGCACGGATGAAGGTGATCGGATCGCGCTCGTCCGTGGCCATGGTGATGGCGTCCCGGTTTTCCAGCACGCGCATCGTTTCGGCGGCCAATGACGGAACCGGCTTGCCGTTCAGGCGGAACACCAGCGGCATCCGCCGCACCACATTGTCGGAATCCCGCGTCAGGTTGCGCGCGCCGACCCCGATGGCGGCCTGTTCCAGTTGCGCGGTGCTGGCGGCCCCGGCATTGAAACCGCGCGCGGCGCGATAGGGATCGAACTGGCCGCGATAGACAAATTTGGCTTTGATCTGCGGCGCGCGGCCGCCTTCCGTGCCCAAAGTGACGGGAACCACCGTCTTCTGTTCCCGGAAACGCGCCGCCAGCAGATCGTCGGGCGCGGGCAGGCTGGTCAGCGCTTCGCGCGCTGCGTCAAAGGCCGGACCGGGCGGAATCCTGGACAGGATGTCGGCGGGTGCGGAATCCACCGTCTCCAGCGGAACCGCGAAAACGAGCATTCTGGCGCCCGCGTCGGAAAGCGACTGGGTCAGCCCGGCCAGCTTTTCCTCATTCCAGGGCCAGGGTCCGTTCTGCGCCAGGCTTTTGGAATCCACCTCCAGCACCCGCACCGGCACGGTGCTTTCGGAATAGACCGCCGGGAAATTGCGCTGATAAACATCGAAAAGCCGCGCACTCAGCGCCGATTCCATGCCGAAGGGGTCGAACAGGATGGCGAACACCGCGGCGCCCAGCAGCACCAGCGGCGCCAGCCATGCCCCCATCGGTCTGGACCAGTCCATTTAGAGACCTAGAATTTCCCCACCGCTTCAAACTATTACCAAGGTGCGTGACCGGCCAGTCAATTTTGCGCGCTGCACACTGTTCCGGTGTCTCCACTGTCTGCATACGGCGCGCGACGATTGTGTGACGCGAGCGTCAATATTCTTGGTTTCTTTTGCGCCGCGACATACAATCGGGCGTTGATGGAGGGCGACATGGAAAACATCACCAAGGACCCGGCCTATAACGCCGTCGATCCAGCCGACTTCCCCGCCATGATCGAGCCCGACCGTTACGGTGCGCGCTCCAACGCCTTCGACAGGATCATCGCCGCGTCGCACGATCATTTCTGGGATCCACTCGATACGAAATATATCGACTTCAGCCAGCCCTACGACCTGACCAAGGACTATCTGGTCAATCCGGACTTCAACACCGACCTGAAAACCGCCATCGCCGGAAAGCTGGACGAGGCGGGCAAGATCAAGCTCGCCAATCTGGACATTCTCTGGTCGATGTCGTCGATCCTGCATGGCGAACAGGGCGCGCTGTCGCTCTCGGCTTCGCTGTGCCACATCCTGCGCGATCCGGGCGCGCAGGAATATGCCGCCAACCAGACGCGCGAAGAAGCGCGGCATGTGACGGCCTTTTCGCAATATATCAAGGCGCGCTGGGGCCAGCCCATGCCTGCGGGTCCCGCGCTGGCCGCGCTGCTGAACGAAATGGTTTCCTCGCCGCTGGTGTGGAAGAAGATCGTCGGGATGCAGATGCTGATCGAAGGCCTCGCCATGGGCGCCTTCGCGATGCTCTACAAGGAAGGCCGCGATCCGTTGCTGCGCCGCCTGTGCCAGCTTGTGATGACCGACGAGGCGTTCCACCACAAATTCGGAAAGATCTGGGCCGACCGCACCATTCCGCAACTCAGCCAGGCCGAGCATGAACTGGTGGAGGACTGGGCGGCGCAGGTGTTCCAGGTGCTTCTGTTCAACCTCGCCTCCCCGATGCAGAAGGGCTGGATCTACACCGCCTGCGGCCTCGATCCCGACTGGTGCCAGGCGGCCTTCATGGAAGCGGTCACCGACACCTTCATCCGCCGCGAACTGGCGAAATCGACCAACGTGTTTCGCGTGCTGGTAAAGACCCTGCTGAACGCGGGCATCATCACCGACCGCACCAAGCCGGTCTATGCCGCCTATATCGACATGGCGGAATTATATGCCGAAGGCGACCGCATGATCGGCGACGAAATCGCCGAGGAAGGCATCAAATATCTGCTGCAACTGAACGGCGGCAAGCGGATGGTGACCCCCTCGATGGTGGCGGCAGAGTAGGGCGTGGACTCACATTCTCTTGCGGCGGCAATCCGCGCGGGGCAAGTCATCCCGAGATGAAAAAGGCATTTTGCCTGGCAATGGCTTTGTGGGCTTTGGCGCTGCCGGGATGTGCTCCTCAGCTTGCGCGTGTCACCATTGTGGACGATCTCACACACAGCCGTTCGGCATCGTGTACCAAGATCACGCGGGAGTATTTGTTCCACCAAAAAACGGAATCCGTACGAAACGTGTGCTTTGAAGGAGTGCTATACACGGACTCAGAGTTCACTTGGGTTATTCCCTTTGAAGAGAAGGTGCCAGAGAGAACGGATGTGGCCATCCTCGTGCCCGTGATGCCTGAGATGCGCTTACCGCTGATGGCGGCTTCCGCCCATAAGGTTTGGGTGGTGGGCGACATTTACTATGACAAGGGGTGCTGGATGTTTGAGAAGCTGGCTGAGGGTGAAACTAGAATTTGCGCCCCGATCAGCCGCCCGATTTCACTGAGAAACGGAGATATTGTAGTTCAGAAATAGCCTTGATCTAGAATCTTGGCGATTTGGAAGTGCGGGCCCAAAAAACAGATGCCCGGCCGCCACCCAAAGACTACTTCGCCCTGAGCGCCATCTGCGCGATCAGCACCGTCGCGCCTTTTTTCTTCAGCGCACGATCCGTCACGGCCTGAAGTCGTCCCGCGATGATGCCGACATCGGGCTGGGTGTCGATGCGTACCGCCGCCACTGTATAGGCCAGCAGGTTGCGCACATAGGCATCGCGCAGCACCGGCAGCGATCGCTCCACATCCTCGCGCAGCTTGGCGTCGGGAACATCCAGCCCCATGCCGATCATCAAAAGTCCGGTGGGCCGGTTGTCCGCGACGATGGTCGTATAGATCGGATCGAGCATCAGATAGCTCTCCGATTGGGTGATCTTGTGCTCGGGGGCTTTGCCCTTCTCGTCCTTCTTTTCTTCCTTTTTCGCCGGTTCCCTTTTTTCGGCTTTCGCGCCATGCTCCGCGCGCGCCGGCGACAGAGCGGCACAGACGACAAGAAGGCCAGTCAGGAGACGTCGGCGCATCGGAACCTCGGGCCCACAAGGTGCCTGAATGAGGTAAACCGCATTTTAACGGGAGCAGGGAAATGACGAAAACCACTTGGGTGAGCAGTGTGGCCCTGGGCGTTCTGGGCCTTTGCGGCGCGGCGTTTGCCGCCGACATGCCGGGTCAGAAATTCCATGTGACACCGGCCAGCCTGGCAAAACCTTACGCAACCCCGGCGGTCGCCAATGACAGCCGGGATGTGTCGCGCGCGCCCAACGAGATTCCGATGGTGCCGCAGGGTTTCAAGGTTTCCATCTATGCCGAGAAACTCTCCAACGCGCGCACCCTGGCGGTCGCGCCCAATGGCGATGTGTTTGTGGCCGAACCCAGCGCGGGCAAGGTGACGTTGCTGCGCGACACCAAGAATGCAGGCAAGGCGGACCAGAGCTTCACCTTCGTGTCCGGCATGGCGCGGCCGCACGGGCTGGCGCTGCAAGGCGGCTATCTGTGGATCGGCGACACGCGCGGCGTCTGGCGCGTGCCCTACAAGGACGGCGACACCAAACCTTCCGCCCAGCCGGTGAAGTTCACCAAGGCAGCGGACCTTGCCCCCCGCAACGGCCATTGGAGCCGCAACATCGCCTTTGGTCCGGACGGCGCACTCTATCTGGCGCTGGGCAGCCGCGACAATGTCTCGGACTTCAAGCCGGGCGCGCAGGTGTTCAAGATCGATGCGCAAGGCAACATGGCCGAATTCGCCAGCGGCATCCGCAATCCGGTCGGCATCGCCTTCCAGCCGGGCACCAACAATCTGTTCGTCTCGGTCAATGAGCGTGACGGTCTGGGCGATGGCCTGGTGCCAGATTACCTGACCTCGGTGAAGCTGGGCGGCTTTTACGGCTATCCCTACAGCTATATCGGCCAGAATCCCGATCCCGACTGGGCAAAGCGCGCGCCCGCCGGAAAGATCGCCTCGGCCATCGTGCCGGATGTGCTGTTCCAGGCCCATTCCGCGCCGACGGGGCTTGTCTTCTATACCGGCTCCAACTTCCCGGCCGAATACAAGAACGACGCCTTCGTGTCGCTGCACGGATCGTGGAACGCCAGCAAACAGACCGGCTACAAGGTGGTGCGGGTGCATTTCGTGAACGGCAAGCCGGAAGGCGGCTACGAGAATTTCGCCACCGGCTTCTGGCCCGGCAAGGAACCGGCGGGCCAGCCCGCCCGCACCTGGGGCCGCCCGGAAGGTCTGGCCGTGGCCAGGGATGGCAGCCTCCTCATCGCCGATGACGTGGCGAATGTGATCTGGCGGGTGCGATATGAGGGAGGCCCGGCGCGATAGCGCGTGAGCCGAAGGGTAACACCCAGACGCGGGTCCAGCTTTGGGGGGAAAGCAAATAGGGCGGTTCGAGTCCATCCTGTGAAGGATGGTGGAGCTGAGCGGAATCGAACCGCTGGCCTCCTCATTGCGAACGAGGCGCTCTCCCAACTGAGCTACAGCCCCGAACCGGCCGTGCCGCCCCGAGGCGACAAGGCGGGGGTTTTAGGGAGGAAGGCCCGGTGCCGTCAAGCGGGGCCGATTTCCGGGGCTTTTTCTTGCGCCGCCCCGGTTCCCGCCGTTACAACCACCCCATGATGAATCCGATCGCCTACCTGCTTTATCAGGTCCTGGAATTCTACAAATGGATCGTGATCGCCGCCGTGATCGCGAGCTGGCTGGCGGCCTTCAATGTGATCAACCCCCATAATGATTTCGTGCGCATGGTGCTGCGTGCGCTGATCGCCCTGACCGAGCCGGTGTTCCGCCCGATCCGCAAGGTGCTGCCGCCCATGGGCGGCCTCGACCTGTCGCCGCTGGTGGTGTTCTTCATCATCATGGGACTGCAATACACCATCGTCTATCTGTCCCGCGGCTACGGCATCTGACATGACCGCCACCGTCATCGACGGCAAGGCCAGCGCCGCGCGGCTGCGCGAAGCCATCGCCGCACAGACCGCGCGCCTGAAATCCGATCACGGTCTTGTGCCCGGCCTTGCTACCGTGCTGGTCGGCAACGACCCGGCCTCGGAAGTCTATGTGCGCAACAAGCGCAAGACAGCCGAGGCGCTGGGCTTCAAGTCGGTGCATGTCGAACTCACCGCCGACACGTCGCAGGACGATCTGATCGCGCGGGTAAGGCAGCTCGGCGCGGACAAATCCGTACACGGCATATTGGTGCAGTTGCCCCTGCCCAAACATCTCGACGAGACGGCGGTGCTGGATGCGCTCGATCCCGCCAAGGATGTCGATGCGCTGACGCCGGTCAATGCGGGCCTGCTGCTATCGGGCCGCGCGATCCTCAAATCCTGCACGCCTGCCGGCGTCATGCTGCTGCTGAAGGAATATGTGGGCGACATCGCGGGCAAGGAGGCGCTGGTGATCGGCCGCTCGCCCCTGTGCGGCAAGCCCGCGGCGCAGGGGGTGCTGGCGGCCAACGCCACCGTGCCCATGGCCCATTCGCGCAGCAAGGATCTGCCCGCGCTGGCGCGCCGCGCCGACATTCTGGTCGCTGCCATCGGCAAGCCGGAATTCGTCAAGGGCGACTGGATAAAACCCGGCGCGACCGTGATCGATGTCGGCATCAACCGCGTTCCCGCCGCCGACGGCAAGACGAAGCTAGTCGGCGATGTGGATTATGAGGCGGCGAAACAGATCGCGGGCGCCATCACGCCGGTGCCGGGCGGCGTCGGGGCGATGACCATCATCTGCCTGATGCAGAACACGCTGATCGCCGCCTGCGCGCAGAACGGACTGCTGCTTCCGCAGTTCTAAACGCGCTTGCGCAATTCCTTCGTCAGATCGTCCGGCGATATCGACTCGCTGTAATAGGACACCAGTTTCCCGTCCGGCCCCATCAGGTACAGGACGTTGGAATGGTTCATGCCATAACCGCCCGCCATGCCCTTCGCATTGTCCAGCGGTTCCTTGACGGCATAGACGCGATAGAGTTTCTCCACCGCCTTGATCTCGTCCACGCTGCCGGTCAGGCCCACAAATTGCGGCCCGAACGCTTTCAGATAGTCAGACAGCACCTTGGGCGTGTCACGTTCCGGGTCGATGGTGATAAAGATCGGCACCACCCGGCGTCCCGCCGGACCCGCCTTGTCCAGCGCCTCCGACATCACCGCCAATGTCGTCGGACACACATCGGGACAGAAGCTGTAGCCGAAATAGATCAGCATATAGCGGCCGCGGAAATCGCTGCTCGACACACGCTTGCCGTCCGGGCCCGTCAGGGTAAAGGGACCGCCCACTTGCGCCGTGCCGGTCGATACGACCCGCCCCAGCCCGGGCTGCTGGTTGGTCTGATACCAGAGCAATCCGCCCGCCGCCGCGGCGACCAGAAGCAGATAGGGGATCAGGGCTTCCTTGGTCCGGAACATGCCCCATGCTTTAGTGCGCGCCGTCTGAAAGGAAAAGTGAATTTGGCCATGGACGGCAGAACCGGCGCGATGCGGCCTACTTTTTCGGCGATGACGGGCGGGCGGGTGCGGCTGCGCACCTTGTCCAATCTGCGCTGGCTGGCCATCGCGGGCCAGTCGGCGGCGCTGTTCCTGGTGCATTACGCGCTGGGCTATGCGCTGCCCATCGTCTATTGCGCCGCCGCAATCGCCGCCAGCGCGATGCTGAACAGCGTGCTGGCGCTGCGCTATCCGGCGGCGCACCGCCTCTCCAACCGCGAGGCCACCATCTATCTGGGCTTCGACGTGCTGCAGCTTGCGGTGCTGCTGTATCTGACGGGCGGCATCGCCAATCCCTTCGCGCTGATGTTCGTCGCGCCGGTGGTGATCGGGGCTGCGACGCTCAACCTGGGCAACACGCTGATCCTGGCCTTCATCGCCTTTCTGTCGGTCTCCACCATCGCCATCATGCAATGGCCGCTGCCCTGGGCGCCGGGCGAGCAACTTTATCTGCCGCAGCTCTATCTGGCGGGCATCTGGACTGCGCTGGTGATCGGCATCGGATTTACGTCTGTCTATGCCTGGCGCATCGCCTCGGAATCGGCGCGCATGTCGGCGGGCCTTGCCGCCACACAGCTTGCGCTTTCGCGCGAGCACCGTCTTGCGGCGCTGGGCGCGCTGGCCACGGCTGCGGCGCATGAACTGGGCACGCCGCTGGGCACCATCGCGGTGGTGGCGCGCGAGCTGGAGCGCGCCCTGCCGGAGAATTCGCCGGAAGTGGAAGATGTGCGCCTGCTCCGCGCGCAGGCGGAACGCTGCCGCGCCATCATCGCGCGCCTGGCCGATCCGCAAAGCACCATGATCGAGGCGACCTCGCGCCTGCCGCTGGGTGCGCTTCTCGACGACATCGCTGCGCCCTATCGTGGCGAGGATGTGGCGATCAATGTCACCGTCACCCCGCCCGCCGAGAATGATCCGGTGCCCCAGGTGTGGCGCGCGCCGGAATTGCTGCATGGGCTGGGCAACATCATCGAGAATGCCGCCGATTTCGCCGCCAGCGAGGTGCGGGTGAAGGCGCATTGGGATGCCGCCAGCCTGTACATCGATGTGGAGGATGACGGTCCGGGCTTCGCGCCGGAAATTTTCGACGCGCTGGGCGAACCTTACGTCACGTCACGACCCGGACATCACGCGCTGGAGGAAACCGATCTGGGCCCCCGGGATACGCTGGAGCATGAAGGCATGGGGCTGGGCTTTTTCATCGCCAAGGTCCTGCTGGAACAGACGGGCGGCATGGTTAAGGCGATCAATCCGTCCGGCGGCGGTGCCAGGGTGGCCGTGCGCTGGGCAAGGGGGGTGATCGATGGGGAAGTGCCCCCAGCCCCCTCGGAAATGGAATGACTTCCCGCACCCGCGAAGGATTCGTTGACGCAGGGGGTGCGACATTGTACGTCCCCCACCGCGATGAGTGATGACAAGACCCTCCTGCTGGTCGAGGACGACCGGCCCCTGCGCGAGCGGCTGGCTCGTGCCATGGAAGCACGGGGTTTTTCCGTCGCCATTGCCGAGTCCGTGGCTGAAGGCAAGGCCCGCGCCAAGGAAGCGCCGCCTGCCTATGCCGTGGTGGACCTCAAGCTGGATGACGGCAACGGGCTGGATGTGGTGGAGACCCTCCATACCATCCGCCCCGAAAGCCGGGTGGTCGTGCTGACCGGCTTCGGCAACATCGCCACGGCGGTCGCCGCCGTGAAATATTGCGCCAGCGATGATCTGCCCAAGCCCGCCGATGCGGATGGC
>JAFIHO010000006.1 GCA_017849395.1 Hyphomicrobiales bacterium | reverse complement strand
CGACATAGCTGATCCAGCGCCACCGCTCCAAAAGCCGCGCGATCACATTGGCCGCCGCGCCCATCAGCGCCACCGACAGCAGCAGGCCGGCGATCAGCACATCGCGATGATCGCGCGCCGCGCCTGCCACCGCCAGCACATTGTCCAGCGACATGGACACATCGGCCAGCACGATCTGTGTAATTGCCTTTTTCAGCGATGTGCCCGGATCTATGTCGGCGACCGCGTCGTTTTTCTCCGCCGAAATATCGCGCCAGAAGCGCCAGCATACCCACAGCAGCAGGATGCCGCCCGCCAAGGTCAGGCCAATGATGGCGAGCAATTCCTGCGCCACCACCGCCAGCCCGATGCGCAGGATCACCGCCACCGCCAGCCCCAGCAGGATCACCTTGCGCCGCATCTGGTGCGGAACTCGCGCAGCAGCCATGCCGATCACCACGGCATTGTCCCCCGCCAGCACGATGTCGATCATCAGCACCTGGCCCAGGGCGAGCAGCCAGCTGGGGTTGAACAGGGTGGACTCAAGCACGCGTCGGTCCTTTCCGCGGGACGGGAAACTGGCCTGTCTGGCGCAGCGCTTCTCCCAGCACCATCGCGGCGGCCTGTGCAACATTCAAGGACCGCTGTCCCGGTTGCATGGGGATGGTCACCCGGGCGTCGGCTGCCTCATGGACGGCTTGGGTCACGCCCGCGCTTTCCCGCCCCACCAGCAAGGTGTCGCCGGGCGCGAAGGCGAAGCCGGTAAAGGGGAGGTCGGCCTTGGTGGTCAACAGCACCAGACGCCCTCCTTGTCCTGCCCGGAAACCTGCAATGAAGACATTCCAGGACTCATAACGCGCGATGTCGGCGGTTTGCAGGTAATCCATTCCCGCCCGGCGGAGGCTGCGATCGGTCAACAGGAAGCCGCAAGGCTCTATAATGTCCAGCCCTACGCCCAGGCAGGCCCCCAGCCGCATCAGGCTGCCCGCATTCTGCGGGATGTCCGGCTCATAGAGGGCCAAACGCATGACGCCGCTCCATTGTGACGCAAGGCACGGGCGGAAAAGGCATTTTCTGCGTCATCGTGCCGCAAGACCCTCGAAAATCGCTTCTCTATTTTACCGCGCGAATTCATCGGCCGGTGCGGCAACACATAAGGCATTTTTCCGCGCCGAAATGTGGCAATAGTCTTCCCCGGCCAGTACCGATTCCAGCATAGAGGATGACCCAGTGACTGCTACGACATCCGACGCCACGACGCGCCGCGATTTCCTGTATGTGGCAACCGGTGCGATGGGAGCCGTCGGCGCTGCTGCTGCGGCCTGGCCCTTCATCGACCAGATGAACCCGTCCACCGCCGCGTTGGCGCTGGGCACCACCGAGATCGACTTGGCCGCCATCCAGCCGGGCCAGCAGGTGATTTACACCTGGCGCGGCCAGCCGCTGTTTGTGCGCCGCCGTACCCCGGCCGAGATTGCTTCCGCCAAGGCGGTCGATGTCTCTACCCTGCCCGACCCCCTGGCGCGCAACGCCAACCTGCCCGACAACACGCCCGCCACCGATGCCGACCGCGCCACCAAGCCGGAATGGCTGATCGTCAAGGGCGTCTGCACCCATCTGGGCTGCACCCCCACCGTTTCGACCCCCACCGCGCCAGAAGGCGAATATGGCGGTTGGCTGTGCCACTGCCATGGTTCGGCCTACGACACGGCGGGACGCATCCGCAAAGGTCCGGCGCCGGAAAATCTGGCGGTGCCGCCTTACACCTTTCTGTCTGATACGCGCGTCAAGGTCGGCTGAGGAGCAATCATAAATGTCAGGCCCATCGACATATATCCCGAAGTCCGGTCTCGAAAAGTGGATCGATCAGCGGCTGCCCCTGCCGCGTCTGATGCACGACACGATGCAGACCTTCCCGACGCCGCGTAACCTGAACATCTGGTATACGTTCGGCGGCATCCTCACATTCTGCCTGGGCGTCCAGATCATCACCGGCATTGTGCTGGCGATGCACTATGTCGCCAATGCCGGCCTCGCCTTCGATTCCGTCGAAAAGATCATGCGCGATGTGAATTACGGCTGGCTGATCCGCTACATCCACGCCAATGGCGCGTCGATGTTCTTCCTTGCCGTCTACATCCACATGTTCCGCGGCCTCTACTACGGTTCCTACAAGGCCCCGCGCGAACTGATCTGGATTCTCGGCGTGCTGATCTACCTGTTGATGATGGCCACAGCCTTCTTCGGCTATGTGCTGCCCTGGGGCCAGATGTCCTTCTGGGGCGCCACCGTCATCACCAACCTGTTCAGCGCGATCCCGGTGATCGGCCAGCACATCGCCACCTGGCTGTGGGGCGATTTCGCGGTCGGCGACGCGACCCTGAACCGCTTCTTCTCGCTGCATTATCTGCTGCCCTTCATCATCGCAGCGGTGGTCGGGCTGCACATCTGGGCGCTGCATGTGCCGGGCAACAACAACCCGCTGGGCATCGACGTGAAGAGCCCGCAGGACACGCTGCCCTTTCACCCTTATTATACGGTGAAGGACGCCTTCTATCTGTGCCTTTACGTGATCTTGTTCGCGGCGTTCGTGTTCTACTCGCCAGATTTCTTCGGCAATCCGGACAATTACCAGCCCGCAAATCCGCTGGTGACGCCGCCGGACATCGTGCCCGAATGGTACCTGCTGCCCTATTACGCGATGCTGCGTTCGGTCCCGAACAAGCTCCTGGGCGTGCTGGTGATGGGCCTCGCCCTCGTGACCTTGGTGCTGCTCCCGTGGCTGGATACCAGCCGGGTGCGCTCGCTGCGCTTCCGTCCGGTGATGAAGCAGTTCTTCTGGGTGTTCGCAGTCGACTGCGTCCTGCTGGGCTATTGCGGCTCGCAGAGCGTTGAAGCGGTTGCCTTCGGCATCCCGCTGGTGATCGTTGCCCGTCTCGGCACGGTCTATTACCTCGCCTATTTCTGGGTGCTTATGCCGATCATTGGTTTGATCGAGACACCGAAAAAGCTGCCCGCCTCCATTGCCCAATCGGTCCTCGGCGATAAAGCCGTGGCCGCTGCCGAGTGAGCCAAAAGATGCACAAAGCCCTCAAACTCGGTCTGGTATTCGGTCTGCTGGCGTTCGCAACGCCCGTCATGGCGCAGGAAGAGGGGATCAGCACCCATCGCCTGCCGCCCAAGAAGGTCGAATTCGAATTCGAAGGCGCTTTCGGCAAGTATGACCGGGCGGCGCTGCAGCGCGGCTTCCAAGTCTACAAGGAAGTCTGCGCCGCCTGTCACTCCCTCAACCGGGTTGCATTCCGCAACCTGGGCGAGCCGGGCGGCCCGGGCTTCAGCGAAGCCGAAGTCAAGGCCATTGCCGCGGGTTTCAAGGTTCCGGCCGAGCCCAACGACAAAGGTGAAACCACCGACGAGCAGGGCAACCGCCTCACTCGTGCAGGGATTCCGGCGGATTATTTCCCCGCGCCCTTTCCGAACGAGAATGCGGCCCGCGCCAACAATTCCGGAGCCCTCCCGCCCGACCTGTCGCTCATCAACAAGGCGCGCGAGCATGGTCCGCACTACATCTATTCCCTCCTCACCGGCTTCGAGGAAAAGGCGCCGGCTGGCTTCAAACTGACGGAAGGCAAGTATTTCAACCCGTATTTCGAGGGCTGGAACATCTCCATGCCCCAGCCGCTGAAGGCCGATTCGGTGACCTATTCCGACGGCACCAAGGCGACCATCGAACAGGAAGCCCATGACGTCGTAACTTTCCTGGAATGGGCGGCCGAACCCAAGATGGAGGAGCGCAAGCGCCTCGGCTTCGGGGTTCTGATCTTCCTAGTGGTCCTGGCGGGTCTTTTGTTCGCCTCCTATCGCAAGGTCTGGGCGGACGCGCACTGACCCTCAGCCGCATGGCCGACACGCAAGGCGCGGGTGCTCCCCGCGCCTTGTCTGCTTTGGGGGGTGTGCTAAAACGCCCCGCAACCCGCCGGGCCCTGATAATTCATGACAAAAACAGTCCTCGGCATCATTGGCGGCTCCGGCGTCTATGAAATTCCCGGCTTGGAAAATCCCTGCTGGGAAAGCGTGTCCGGTCCGTGGGGGACGCCGTCCGACCAGCTTCTCACGGGCCGTTTCGCGGGCGTGGATCTGGTTTTCCTGCCGCGCCATGGTCGTGGCCATGTCCAGACCCCGACCAGCATCAACTACCGCGCCAATATCGATGCGCTGAAGCGCATCGGCGTCACCGATGTGATCTCCGTCTCCGCCTGTGGCTCGCTGAAGGAGGAACTGCCCCCCGGCACCTTCGTCATGGCGGACCAGTTCATCGATCGCACCTTCGCGCGCGAAAAAAGCTTCTTTGGCCCCGGCTTCGTCGCGCATGTGCCGATGGCCCATCCCGTCTGCCCGCGCCTTCAGGGCGCGCTGCTTGATGCCGCAAAGGAACAGAAGATCAGCCATGACGCGGGCGGGTCCTATATCTGCATCGAAGGCCCGCAATTCTCCACCATGGCCGAAAGCGAGCTTTACCGCTCTTGGGGCTGTTCGGTGATCGGCATGACTGCCATGCCGGAAGCCAAGCTGGCGCGAGAGGCGGAACTGCCCTACGCCATCGTGGCGATGGTGACCGACTATGATTGCTGGCATCCGGACCATGATTCCGTGACGGTCGACGCGGTGGTGAAGGTGATGCACGGCAATGCCGAAAATGCGCGCAAGCTCATCATGGCGGTGGCCCCGAAGCTGGGACCGGAGCGGCAGAACTCGCCGCTGGGCGTGGAGACCATGCTCGACACGGCGGTGATGACCGCCCCGGCCAAACGCGATCCCGCCCTTATGGCAAAACTTGATGCGGTCGCGGGCCGCGTTCTGGGGAAATGATCATGGATTTTGCAAACGTCATCCGCACCATCCCGGACTATCCCAAGCGGGGCATCATGTTCCGTGACATCACCACGCTCTTGGGCAATCCGCGTGCGTTCCGCCGTGCCATCGACGAGATGGTGCAGCCTTACGCCGGTGTTCGGGTGGACAAGGTCGCGGGCCTTGAAGCGCGCGGCTTCATCCTGGGCGGCGCGGTGGCGCACCAGCTTTCCACCGGCTTCGTGCCGATCCGCAAGAAGGGCAAGCTGCCTCATACCGTGATCGGCGAAGACTATGCGCTGGAGTATGGCCAGGACCGGGTGGAAATCCATGTCGATGCCATTCAGCCCGGCGACAATGTGCTGCTGGTCGACGACCTGATCGCCACGGGCGGCACGGCGCTGGCCGGCATCCGCCTTATGGAACGGGCGGGCGCCAAAGTGGTCGGCTGCTCCTTCGTGATCGACCTGCCGGAACTGGGCGGTGCGGACAAACTGCGCGCCGCCGGTCAGAAGGTGCATACACTCGTGGCGTTCGAAGGGCACTAGCAGCATCGGCGGGGCAAAGCGGAAGCCACGGGGTGTGGCGAACCGGCTTTCCGTCCGGCCGTGCGATAGGAGAAAAACTTGAAACTCTACACCAATCCCGCTTCGCCCTTCGGCCGCAAGGCGCTCATCATCGCCCATGAAGTTGGTCTGAAGCTTGAAATCGTGAAAACCATCCCCGCAGGGAATGAGGAGTTCCGCAAGATCAATCCTCTGGGAAAGATTCCCGCCCTGCAATTGGATGATGGTTCCATCCTCTTCGACTCGCCGGTCATTTGCGAATATCTCAACCAGCATGGCGGCGGGAAATTCTTTCCCGGGAACAGCGTGTGGCGCACCGACAGCGGCCGCTGGAAGGCGCTGGGCCTGCAGGCGCTGGCCGATGGCATCATGGACGCGGCGGTGGCGCGGGTGGTGGAAAGCCGCCTGCCGCCGGAAAAACAGAATGAAGCCGCCATCGCCAAGAATCTCAAATCGGTTCACGCCGGGCTGGATGCGCTGGAGCGGGTCACCTTCTCCGAAGTTCCCACCATTGGCGAAATTTCTGCCGCCTGCGCGCTGGGCTATATCGATTTCCGATTGCCGGAACTTGAATGGCGCGCCACCCGCCCCAAATTGGCAGCATGGTTCGCGAAGTTCAGCGAATACGAATCCATGAAGGCGACGGTTCCGCAAAGTCCATGAAGGCATTTTGAGATGAAGATTGGCGGCACCCATTACCGCTCTGTCTGGCCGATCGGCGAGGATGCATTCGGTATCATCGGCCGGGCGCGCCGGCCGCATGGGTCCGTCAGCCTGACGCTCGGTTCCGCGGGCGACGCGGCTGTCGCAATCAAAGCCAGGCAGGCGCGCGG
>JAFIHO010000058.1 GCA_017849395.1 Hyphomicrobiales bacterium | reverse complement strand
CGTATTCCGCCACCAGCCGCGACTTCAGCACGTCCAGCTGCAACATGCCCACCACGCCCACGATCCATTGCGAGCCGATGGAGGGCTTGAACAATTGCGTCACGCCCTCTTCCGCGAGGCTCTCCAGCGCGCGGGCCAGATGCTTCTGCTTCATCGGATCGGCCAGCCGCACGCGGCGCAATATTTCCGGCGCGAAGTTGGGAATGCCGGTGAACACGACATTGCCGCTTTCCGACAAGGTATCGCCCACCCGCAGCACGCCATGATTGGGAATGCCGATAATGTCGCCCGGCCAGGCTTCGTCCACCGTCTCGCGCTCCGATGCGAAGAACAGGATCGGATTGTGCACGCCGATGCTTTTGCCGCTGCCCGACTGTTTCAGCTTCATGCCGCGCCTGAATTCGCCGGAGGCCAGCCGCAGGAACGCCACCCGGTCGCGATGGTTGGGATCCATGTTGGCCTGCACCTTGAACACGAAGCCGGTCACTTCCTTGTCGGACGGTTCCACCGCGCGGCCCAGCGCCGCCTGCTCACGCGGCGGCGGCGCATGCGCTGCCAGGCCATGGAGCAATTCGGCCACGCCGAAATTCTTCAACGCCGAACCGAAATAGACCGGCGACAGATGTCCTTCGCGGTAGGTGGCCAGGTCGAAGCGCGGCAAGCCTTCGCGGGCCAGCATCACATCCTCGTCCAGCTTCGCCTTCAGCTCGGGATCGAGCATCGCCGCGATGGCATTGTGGCCGATGCGCCCATCCCCGCCAAAGGGTACGAACTCGTCGCTCATCAGGTCATAGATGCCCTTGAAATTCAGGCCCATGCCCACCGGCCATTCCATCGGCGCAGTCTCGATCTGGAGCTGGTCCGAAATCTCGTCCAGCAGCTCGAACGGATCGCGCGCCTCGCGGTCCATCTTGTTAATGAAGGTCATGATCGGGATGTCGCGCAACCGGCATACTTCGAACAGCTTGCGGGTCTGCGCCTCGATGCCCTTGGCGGCGTCGATCACCATGACGGCGGAGTCCGCAGCGGTAAGCGTGCGATAGGTGTCTTCGGAAAAGTCTTCGTGACCGGGCGTGTCCAGCAGGTTGAAGACGGCATTCTCATACTCGAACGTCATCACCGCCGAGGTGACGGAGATGCCGCGTTCCTGCTCGATCTTCATCCAGTCCGACTTGGCGCGCCGCGCCTCGCCGCGCGCCTTCACCCGGCCCGCGGCATGGATCGCGCCGCCCAGCAGCAACAGATGTTCCGTCAGCGTGGTCTTGCCCGCGTCGGGATGGGAAATGATCGCGAATGTGCGCCGCCGCGCCGCTTCGCTGGCAGGGGTTTTGCTCATGGTGCGCGGGGGGTAGCAGGCGCGAACGCCGGTTGCAACCAAAGCCCCTAGAATCCCGCCAAACCGGCCGCCAGCGCGCAGCCTGCCACGACCGCCCAGGATGGCGCGCGCGCGAATTGGAGCAGCATCCATGCCGCCAATGCCAGAAGGAAATCGGCGGGCGAAAAGATCGCGCCCGTCCATACCGGATTGCAGAAGGCGGCCAGCAGCAATCCCACCACCGCCGCATTGACGCCCGCAAGCGCCGCGCGCAGCGCCGGATGGCCTGATGCCGCGCGCCATACCGGCCAGGCGCCGATCAGCAGCAGCAGCGACGGCAGATAGATCGCCACCAGGCACAGCATCGCGCCCGCCCATCCATGCGGTGCGTCACGCAACGCCGCGCCGAGATAGGCGGCGAAGGAAAAAAGCGGTCCGGGCATCGCCTGCGCCGCGCCATAGCCCGCCAGGAAAGGCGCGTCCGCGATCCAGCCCGGCACGACCACCGCCTGGCGCAGCAGCGGCAGCACCACATGGCCGCCGCCGAACACCAGCGCGCCGCTGCGATAAAAGGCGTTCGTCACCGCAAGGGCGTGGTTCCATTGCGCCAGGACCGGCAGGCCGAACAGCAGGAGAAAGAACAGGGTCAGAGCCAGCGCCGCCATGCGACGCGAGACCGTGATATGGGGCATGGCGGGCGCACCGCCCGGTTTCAACAGCGCCCATCCCAGCAGGCCGCCAACCGCCAGCGCCGCGATCTGGGCCATCGCGCTTGGCAGGAACAGCGCCACCATCGCGGTGGCCAGCGCCAGCAGGCGGCGCGGTGCGTCCGGCGTCAATGTGCGCGCCATCGCCCACAGCGCCTGCGCCACCACGGCCACCGCCGCGATTTTCAATCCATGCAGCCAGGACGCGCTGGCCGCATCGCTTTTCTGCGCCACGGCATAGGCGAACAGGGCCATCAGCACAGCCGATGGCAGGGTGAAGCCGATCCATGCCGCCACCAGCCCGGCGAAGCGCGCCCGCATCAGTCCCAGCCCCATCGCCACCTGGCTGCTGGAAGGTCCCGGCAGGAACTGGGAGAAGCCGACCAGCCCGCCATAGGCTTCCTCGTCCAGCCAGCGACGGCGTGTCACGAATTCGTGGTGGAAATAGCCGATATGCGCCACCGGCCCGCCGAACGCCGTCAAGCCCAGGCGCAGAAAGACCAGAAAAACTTCGACAACACTGTTCACGGCGGCGCGGACACGCTGTTGCCCGCCATCACCTTGCGGGCACGCAGATACATTTCCAGGCTGCGCACCGAAAACAGCGCGACACTGAACAGAATGAACGCATCGGTGATCAGCACCATATTCAGGTGCAGGGCCTCCGCCTCCATTTCCAGGCCGGTGCGCAGGGCCATGCGGAACAGCAGAAGCACCACCAGCAGCAGGATCGCGGCCTGTCCGCCGGTGACCATCAGCGTGCCATTCTCCGGATGCATCTCGATATGCATGGTGCGGCCCCATTGCCAGCCTGCCGCCGCGCCCAACAGCGTCGCGAGGACAAGGCCGCCCCACTCCGGCAGGGTCAATTGCGCCGCCACGGGCTGGCCCGGCTGGGGCAGGAAAAGAACCACACCCGCCGCGACCAACAGCAGGACCGGGCGTATCCACAAGCGCCCGAGTTTCAGCGGCTGGGGCTTGCGCATCTTGCGCATCCGCAGGAACAGGATCGGCAGCACCAGCAGCAGCGGCAAATATTGCAGATAGGCGGGCGGCTGGTGCGGCTCCATCGAGGAGAGCCTACACGATCTTCTCGTCCACGAAAGCGCGGCCCTGGCGGTCTTCGATCTCCACGATCCAGATGTCGGGGTCGAACTTCACCTGCTTGTCACACCAAACATTGGCGCGCGCCTCGTCAGTCCAGTCACCCAACGGCCGCGCCCAGACCAGTTCGCCATCCCCCGCACGCGCCTGGTTCAACAGCAGACAGGTGCCGTCCAGCCGCGCCACCCGGATGATGACCGCGCCCGCCTCCTCCGAGCCCATGCGCAGCACCGCCGCCTGCGCGCCTTCAACCTGGGCGCGCCGGATCAGGGCGCGCACGAATATTCCGGCTTTGAGGCGCGGTGTGGTCATGCGCTGTGTTTAATGGATCAGGAGACCGCGCGAAACGGGACGATCTTGGCGCCCTTGGACATCCGCACGCCGGACGCATCCACCGCCGCGTGGGGCAGCCGCACCATGACCGTGGTGCCTTCGCCCAGCACCGACTCGATCACTGCCTCGCCACCATGCATGGCGGTCAGGGACTTGACCAGTGCCAGGCCGAGGCCCGTGCCTTCCTTGCCGCGCGTCTCGGCATTCTCCACCTGCTCGAAGGGCCGTCCCAGCCGCTCCAGATCGGCCTTGGAGATCCCGGTGCCGGTGTCGGACACGCTGATCACCACGCCATTGCGCGCCAGCCGCGCGCTGACCGTCACCTCGCCGCCCGCGGGCGTGTATTTCACGCCATTGGACAGAAGATTGACCAGCACCTGCTTGATGGCGCGCTTGTCGGCGAAGACCAGATGTGTTTCCGGCGCGATGTCGGTCTTCAGCGTCACGCGCGCGCGTTCCGCCGCCAGCCGCACGAAGCGCACCGCCGCGCCGGCCGTTTCGTCCAGGTCGAACACTTCTTCGGCCAGTTCGAACTTGCCCGCCTCGATCTTGGACATGTCCAGCACGCCATTGATCAGTTCCAGCAGATGGCTGCCGCTTTCATGCACCAGGCGCGAATATTCCTGATAGCGCGGCCCCAGCGGCCCGAACATCTCGCGCGACATGACTTCGGAGAAGCCGATGATGGCGTTCAGCGGCGTGCGCAGCTCATGGCTCATATTCGCCAGGAAGCGGCTCTTGGCGCGGCTGGCGGCCATGGCGGCGTCGCGCGCCTCCACCAGTTCGCGCTCATGCTTCTTGCGTTCGGTGATGTCGCGGGTCACCGCCACGATGTCGGCGGCTTCGCCCGTGCCCTGGGCGGCGGGGCGGCAGCGTATTTCCGCCCACACCCAATAGCCGTCCTTGTGGCGCAACCGGACTTCGGCCTCTCCGGCGCGGCCGAAATAGGAGGATTCGATCAGCGCGCCCTGCAGCGCCTTGATGTCGTCGGGATTGACCAGGGTCGGCAGCGCGAGCCCCATCATCTCCTCCGGCTGCCGTCCCAGCAGCGCATAGCTGGCGGGGCTGGCAAAGCGGATGCGCCCGTCGGGCGAATGGCGGGTGATAAGGTCCATCGCATTGTCGGCGAGGAACCGGTACATCGCCGCGCCCTCGGCGGCGGCCATGTCGGCGGCGCGCTGGCGGTCCTGCGCGGCGGCGGCGATCAACACCGCCTGCACCAGCGCGGCCAGCATCGATACCGCATAAATTTCCCACATCGGACCGTCCACCCGCGAGGGCGGCAGCGCGCCGACCGCATGGACGCCCGCGACCGTCAGCAGCGCCAGGCCCGCGGCGATACCGGCCCGCACAACGGCCGGCCGCTCGCCCGCCAGCGCCGCTTCGGCAGGCACCAGGGCGAACCATACGATAAGCGGCGAGGTCATGCCGCCCGTCAGCACGGCGAGATAACCGATCAGGACCGCGAAGATCGCAAGACCGGCCTGTTCCAGAATCCAGATCGGAATGATGGTCAGACCCAGCAGCGCCAGCAGCGCGGGCGCCATGAGGCCGCAGATCGCCACCACTTCGGCGGCATCGGGGCGGCCCACCAGGCCGATATAGGCAATCGACAGCGAGGCGCCGACAACCGCCTTGGCGGTCTGCACGGCGACGAACAGACGCCGCTGTGCCCGGGCGTCCGTCATCCTTGCTGGAATATTTGCCTTAACGGTCATTAGGTATACGTGTTCTTACGCATGGGCAATTCTGTCCCCCAATCCCTAATGAAACTTGAACATCTCCGCCGCCAT
>JAFIHO010000057.1 GCA_017849395.1 Hyphomicrobiales bacterium | reverse complement strand
CGATGATCGTTTCGCAGGGGCCAAGTGTGGCCCCTGCGAAACGATCATCGGCGCGCAGCTATGGCTTTGAGGAAACTGGAAGCCAACGCTCCGCCCACCAGCCATATAGTTGCTCTTAGTTGCCCTCAATTCGCTCGACTTCCACGCGGAAGGAAGCGTGCATCTTCGTGCAGCGATGCCGCTGCGCAACATCGGAGAATATCATGGGCAAGCCTAAAAAAGCGGGTGCCGTACAGGGCACTCCGCACCATTCCACCAACAAGAGCCAACCTGACGGGAAAAACTTCGGTCGGACAACAAAGTCCCTGGCGAATACGCGCGGCAGCAACGCCGCCCGGCCGGAGGGCAAGCTGGGTAAAATGCTTGCTCTGTTGCGACGCCGGGAAGGCACCACCGTCGAACAAATGATGAAGGCGACCGGATGGCAGGCGCATTCTGTGCGTGGTGCCATGTCGGGCGCACTGAAGAAGCGCCAGGGTTTGGTGATTGCCTCTACCAAGACGGGCAATACCCGTACGTATCGCATTGTCGCTGGTGAGAAGGGTTAGTTCATGGGGTCGGTCACAAGAATCATTCCGACCGGTGCATCGAATCGCGTGCCCGGCCGAAGGCGCATATCGCAGGCTGATATGGACCAGAAGCTCGACGCACTGACCAAACTCGATCTAATCGGTATACGGTGGGCTTGGCGAGAATCTGTGGGACAGGATGCGCCGCCAAGACTGGGCCGAGATTTTCTCGCGCGGTATCTAGCATATCGGCTGCAGGCACAGGCTCACGGGGAACTCGACCGCCGTTTCAGGAACGCGCTGGACAGGATCGCCAATGGTGATTCTGCTCCCTTGGAAAGCGCGATTGGACCCGGCATGAGCCTGAACCCAGGAACGGTTCTGATCCGGGAGTATAGGGGCGAGACCCATCAGGTGACGGTGCTGGCGGAAGGCTATTCCTGGCGAGGTAAGCTTTTTCCTACGCTCTCGGGCGTGGCTCGCGCCATCACCCGCACCAACTGGAACGGCTATGTGTTCTTCGGGCTGAGACATGCCGCCGTTCGGGAGCGTGACGATGGCTGAGCGTAAAACCATCCGCTGCGTCATCTATACCCGCAAATCCACCGAGTATGGATTGGAGCAGGACTTCAACTCCCTAGATGCGCAGCGGGAGGCCTGTGAGGCTTATATAAAGTCTCAGGCCCATGAGGGCTGGAAACTGATCCCCACCCATTACGATGACGGAGGCATATCTGGCGCAACCCTAAATCGTCCCGCTCTTCAGACGCTGCTAGCTGAGGTCAATGCTCGCAGGGTTGATGTCATTGTAGTCTATAAAGTGGACCGCCTGACGCGCTCCCTGGCCGATTTTGCCAAGCTGGTCGAGACATTCGATGCAAACGGCACGTCTTTCGTTTCTTTGACCCAGCAGTTCAATACGACCAGTTCCATGGGACGTTTAACACTGAATGTTTTGCTCTCGTTCGCCCAGTTCGAGCGGGAAGTAACGTCCGAGCGCATCCGGGACAAGATCGCGGCCTCCAAGCAGAAGGGTATGTGGATGGGTGGGCCCACACCGCTGGGCTATGTCATCAAGGACAAGAAGTTGGTGATCGACGAGGTGGAGGCTGAGCAGGTCCGGTATATATTCCGCCGGTATCTCGAACTGGGCGGTATCAGGGATTTGAAGCGGGATCTCGATGCCAAGGGTATCGTCACCAAGCGGCGGGTGTTCGGCGACGGTAAGGCCGTGGGTGGCATCCCATTCTACTTTGGCCCTCTGGCCTACCTTCTGAAGAACCGCCTCTACATCGGCGAGACGACCCATGCCGGAAAGCCCTACCCAGGCCAGCATGCCGCCATTCTGGAACGCGGCGTGTTCGATGCGGTGCAAACCAACCTGGCTAAGAGTGCCGTTACCTTCAAACGGCAACGAACAGCCTCGGGGTCGATCCTGATCGGCCGCATATTCGACGATGTCGGCAATCGCATGACACCGGTCAACGCGCAACGAGGCTCCATTCGATACCGATACTATTTGTCGGCCCCGGTGAACGACGGTGCGTCAGGTCGGAAGGGATCGATATCACGGGTGTCGGCGCCTGTTGTTGAAGATCTCGTCATGGTTGCTTTGCGCGAACGGGCTGGCGACATCGAGACCGTTGCACCCGATGAATCCTCTTCCAGCCAGCAGCTTGTGGAAGCACATGTGAACCGCGTTACGGTGTCACGAGGCAGCGTTTACATAGAACTTAAATCGCCAAAAAACGAGAACAGCGGCACCTCGGAGACTATCACCAAGCCGATGGTCCAGATCAATCGCACACCCCGTAGAGAGATCTTGCCCGGCAGCGAGGAAGCGTCCGATCCCGACCGGGGCATGCGGGCGGAGAATCATCGCAGGCTTGTGACCGCCATTGCCAGGGCCAAACGCTGGGCGGCCGATCTGGCCTCGGGCGAGGTGGCCGACATTGCCGCCCTAGCCAAACGCGATGACTGCAGCGAGCGCCACGTCCGTATGGCCTTGCCTCTGGCCTTCCTAGCGCCTGACATTGTCACGGCGGCACTAGCGAACCGCCTGCCGCCGAAGATCGCCATGTCGAAGGTGTGGTCAGATCTGCCCCTGGCGTGGGCCGAGCAGCGCGAGATCTTTGGAATCAGCTGAGCAGCAGGACTCTGCACGGCAATCACGAGATTTATTGTTTGGGACTGAGCGAAGGCGTCCCAGTTTCTTTCACGCGCTGGGCGCCGCTACCAGTAAGCCATTTCGAGAAGCAAAATGCGCTAATCGCGCTCTCAGCATTTTCCAGCGCGCGGCGTAGCGTTCCGTTTGGCCGTTTTTTGGAAAACCGAAATTGCTGGCTGAATAGGAGGGAGTACTCGGCGCCTGCGCCCGGTATGCGGGCGGAAATCAGCCGGATCGCAAGCGATGCCCCTGCTAAGTGCCGGAAATGTCGATCCTATCCAGGAACATCTGGCGAGAACCAGTAGATGAGGAACTGGTTGGTGCTACCAGTATGACTCATATGCGCGCACATCCACCCAGCTCACCCCAACCATGCTCTGATTGTGCGGGTTCCCGTGATAGGCGCGGGCTCGCTGAGGAACCGGGTGAAGCAACATTTGCTAACCGCTCTCTGCGAAATTCTCACGCGGCAACTCGGCTTTCCAAACTCGCCCAATTCGGAAAACTCAAATTGTCGGCTGAGAATTCCCCGCTAATTCCAGCGCTTTATGCGGTTCATGCTCTCTACACAGCGCGCATCAGAAAAAGCTATCGGCGCAAGCCGCGGAAATGTCGGAGCTATTTCCTCTTTGTACGTATTAAAATAACTGAGCAAAATCAAGCATTTATGGTTGGTGCCGCCTGCGTGACTCGAACACGCGACCCCCGCATTACGAATGCGATGCTCTACCGGCTGAGCTAAGGCGGCTTCCAATGGAACGGGCCGGAAACTACGCATCCCCGCCCCAAACTGCAACCCATAAGCCAGTCCACGCAAAGGTCCGTTAACGGCCATCTCGCGAGATTGCGGCGGACAGAAAATACGGGCGATTCTGCCCACGGAACCAAGGGATTCGGCATGGACGGCATCGCGGCACGCCTGTCGCTGGCACAAGGAGGGCTGGGGCTGCTCAATGGCGGAATCCTGCCCTTTTTTGGCGCCTTCCTGGCTGGGCGTGGCCTGTCCGCACCCGCCATCGCAGCCATTCTGTCGGCGGGGCTGATGCTTCAGGTCATTGTCGCACCGCTGGCAGGCATGGTGGCCGATGCTCGCAACGACCGGCGCGGCGCGCTGATCGCCTGCGCCCTGGCGGCGCTGGCTGGGTTCGGCATGCTGCACGTGGTCAAGGGACCAGGGGCCATTGCGCTGGCATCGGTTCCCGGGCTGGTTGCGGTCGGCACCATCAGTCCGCTGCTGGTCCGCGTGAGCGTGCGGTTGTCGGAACGGTTTAGCTTCGACTATGGCCATGTCCGGCGCTGGGCTTCCATCGCCTTTGTCGCGGGCAACATCCTGTCGGGGCTTCTGGTGTCCGGGTTCGGGGTCGAGGCCATTGCAGTCTGGGTCAGCGGCGCATCGGCGCTGTGCCTTTTGTCCATGCTGCTGTTGCCCAGGCCACAGCAGACGAAGCGCGTGGTGACGGGCAGTTTCCGGCTGCGCTTCGTCGAAACCATGAAAGAGGCGAAATGGCTGGTGCGGTCACCCGTGTTCCTGGTGTTCCTGCTGGCCTGCGCGATGGATCAGGGCAGCCATGCCTTCTATTACACCTATGGCGGGCTGCATTGGCGCAAACTTGGCTATGACGGAGCACTGATCGGCATCATCTGGCCATTGGGCGTACTGGCCGAGATCGCCTTCATGTCGGTGTCGTTCACGCTGTTTCGCCGTTTCGGCGCGACCAACCTGTTGCTGATGGGCGCGGCGACATGCGTATTGCGCTGGACTATCATGGCGTTCGATCCGCCTTTTGCACTCGTAGTTTTTGCGCAATTCCTGCATGGCGGCACTTATGCGCTGGCGCATCTGGGTGCGATGTATTTCAT
>JAFIHO010000005.1 GCA_017849395.1 Hyphomicrobiales bacterium | reverse complement strand
CCTCTGACCCCCAGATTCGTAGTCTGGTGCTCTATCCAGCTGAGCTACGGGCGCTTGCCGACTTGGAGCGCGACCAGGAAAAGCGGGTATCGTTTTTCCGTAGGGCACGCGGCCAAACTTTGAGCGCGCGAACCTATTGATGCGGCCGCGCAAAGGCAAGCGTCCCGCGACACTGTTGGGCACAGTCCGGGGCAAAGGGGTGGATTTTCTGCCAAACCCCGGACCGGGCTGGCGAAATCCCCGGCAGGGGCACCGGAAACCCTTGTTTGCACCCGGCCCGCTGGTTAAGACTTGCCGCGTCCTTATTACCCGTGCCTTACAGGGCGGGCTGAGGGGGTTGGGTTTTGGCGCGGGCGGCCCTATCCACGGGCATGTCGCGCCGGGCAGCGGAGAACATGATGCGGGGACTTTCGGCGACCAAAAGGCTTCACAGGAGCCTTTTCCTGGGATTCGCGCTGACGGCGACCTTGGGCCTTTCGGCCTGTTCGGACATCGACGAGGCGCTGTTCGGGGACGATAGCGCCACATTTGCCGATGCCGCGCCCGATGCAGGCGCGCCGCCCACCGCCGGTTCAAGCCTGCCGGGTTCGACCCTGCCGGGCGCAGGCGTGCCATCAGCCCCCATGGGCGGACTGGCGCCCATCGCCAGCATCACTCCGATCGCCATCACCCCCGGCAGCGACACCGGCACGGCGGTCAACAAATCGATCCAGTCGCTGCGCAGCCAGGTTACCGGCCTGCAGCAGAAGCTGATGGCCAACGCCCAGCGGCTGAACGACCTGCGCAATCAGGGCGCGGGCGCGGCTTCGTCCTTCCAGGACGCCAAGGCCCGCATCACCACCCGCTTGCAGGTCGGCACGACCCGCGGCAACCCGGAACTGGTGGCGCAGTGGAATGCCGCGCAGACCCAGCTTGATGCGCTGTCGGGCAATATCAACGCCCTCAATGCACTGGGCACCGATGTGACCAATGACTCCTCGACCGCCCATTATGCGCTGGACCAGATCGGGGTGACCTTCAATGTCTCCGGCGCGGTGGACGAGGATCATCGCCAGCTGCGCATTCTGGAAGACGAGACCAACCAGACCATCGTGCTGATCGACCGGCTGCTGAAATCGGTGTCGGACGATGTGCAGCGCCAGACCGCCTATGTCGCCAGCGAACGCGCCAACCTGACAACCCTGGGCAGCGCCATCAAGAATGGCGAACTGTTCGCCGGCATGCTGGGTTCGCCGGTGGCGGGCAATCTGATTCCGGGCCAGCAGATCGCATCCAGCGCCACGCCGCTGGTGGTGATCCGCTTCGATCGTCCGGAAGTGGATTATCAGCAGGTTCTGTACGCGGCGCTGAATCAGGCGCTGCAGAGCCGCCCCAGCGCAGGTTTTGAAGTTGTGGCCGTGTCGCCGACGCGCGGAAATGCCGCGTCGGTGCAGATCGCCCAGTCCAACGCCCGCCGCCATGCCCAGGCCGTGATGCGGTCCATGACCGACATGGGCGTGCCTGCGTCACGCATGGGCGTGGCCTCGACCACCGATCCGGCGGCGACCACCAGCGAAGTGCGGGTGTTCGTGCGGTAATCTTCCGCCGATGGAATAGCAAAAGCCCTGCTTCGGCAGGGCTTTTTTGTTTGCCGCGCCGCAACTACGATGACGCATCTTTCGCGTTGAGGCGTTCATGGCATTGCTGCGTATCTTCCTGTTCCTGTGTCTGGCTTTCGCCGCGCCCGCCGCCGCGCAGACTGTCGCCAAGCATGAGATGGTCGCCGCCGCCAATCCGCTGGCGGCGGAGGCGGGCCTCAAGATGCTCAAAGAAGGCGGCTCGGCGGTGGACGCCGCCATCGCCACCCAGTTGGTATTGAACCTGGTGGAACCGGAATCGTCGGGCATCGGCGGCGGCGCCTTCATGCTGCTGTTCGATCCCAAGAGCGGAAAGACCACCAGCTTTGACGGCCGCGAATCCGCGCCTGCATCCGCCAGGCCAGACATGTTCCTGGGACCGGATGGTCAGGCCCGCAACAAGGGCCAGGTCATTCCCGGCGGCCTTTCGGTCGGCGTGCCCGGCGTGGTGGCGATGCTGGAGATGGCGCACAAGAAGCATGGCCGCCTGCCCTGGGCGAAATTGTTCGAGCCCGCGATCGGGCTGGCGGAAGATGGCTTCCCGGTCGGCAGGAAATTCGCAAACACGGTGGCGCGCACGTCCGGGCTGGCCCGGCTGCCCGATATCAAGCGCGCCTTCTATCATCCCGACGGCACGCCCTATCGCGAAGGCGAGACTTACAAGAATCCGGAATTCGCCGCGTCGCTGCGCGCCATCGCGAAGGGTGGCGCGAAAGCCTTTTACAGCGGCAATCTTGCAGCGAAGATCGTAGAAGCCGTGCAACATGCGCCCGAGAATCCCGGCAGCATGACGCTGGGCGATCTGGCGAACTACAAAGCCGTCGAACGTGAGCCGGTATGCGGTCCCTACCGCGACTATCGCGTCTGCTCGATGGGGCCGCCCAGTTCCGGCGGCGTCGCCATCATCCAGATCATGGGCATGTTGCAGCGTTTTCCCGTTTCGGAGCTTCAGCCCAAAAGCCTGAGCGAGGCGCATCTGTTCACCCAGGCCAGCCGCCTCGCCTATGCGGACCGCGTCAAATATCTGGCCGACAGCGATTTCGTGAATGTGCCGCTGACCGGGCTGATGGACAGCACTTACATCGCCGGTCGCGCGGCGCTGATCGATCCGGCGAAGGACATGGGTGTCGCCACCGCCGGCACGCCGCCAGAAAAGCACACCCGCTATGCGCCACAGAAAAGTCCGGTCCTGCACGGCACCAGCCACCTGACCATCGTGGATCGCACCGGCCAGGTCGTGTCGATGACGACCTCCGTGGAGTCCGTCTATGGCGCGAAGATCATGGCCGGGGGCTTCATGCTCAACAACACGCTGACGGATTTCTCGCTGCAGCCGGTGTTGAACGGATTGCCCGTCGCCAATGCGCCCGCAGCGGGCAAACGGCCCTTGTCGGCCATGTCGCCCACCATCGTGTTCGACAAGGACGGCAAATTCCTTCTGTCGGTGGGATCGCCGGGGGGGCCGCCGATCATCGATTATGTATGCCAGAGCCTGGTGGCGATGCTGGATGGGGGGCTGACCCCGCAACAGGCGATCGACCTGCCTCGCCAGTTGAACCTGAACGGGCCCACCATGCTGGAAAGCAGTCCCGCCAATGACGCGCTGGCGCCCCAGTTGACCGCCATGGGCCACACCGTGCGGGTCGTGACATCGGAATCCAGCGGATTGCACGGTATCGCCCGGATCCCGGACGGCTATATCGGCGGGGCGGACCCCCGGCGGGACGGGGTCGTCCTGGGCGATTGAAATATTATTTCAATGCCTGAGTCACGTTGACAGGGCCGGGAGCAGCTTTTAGAACCCCCGCTCTTTCGGGCTTCTGGCCCTTTTTTCGGAGCTTTTCGACGATGAAGCGCACCTATCAGCCGAGCAAGATCGTGCGCAAGCGCCGCCATGGCTTCCGTTCGCGCATGGCGACTGCGGGCGGCCGCAAGGTCATCAACCGCCGCCGCGGCAGCGGCCGCAAGAAGCTGTCGGCCTGAGCCGCGACGCCGGGCCGGGTAACACCGGGACGAGTCTGACCTTGGATCGCCTGAAGAACCGCGCCGATTTCCTGAGGGCCGCGCGGGGCGTCCGCCGTGTTCAGGGCGGCGTGACCCTGGAAACGTGCCCCACCCCAGCCGCCGATACCAAAGCCGGAACTTTGCGGGTCGGATTCACCGCCAGCCGCAAGATCGGCAATGCTGTCACCCGCAACCGCGCCAAGCGGCGGCTGCGCGCGGCGGCTGCGGAGTTGCTGCCCCTTTTGGGCCGGGCGGGGCATGACTATGTTCTGGTGGCGCGCGGCACCGCCGTGGCGCAGCCCTTTGCCGCTCTGCTCTCCGACATTCAGGGAGCCCTGAAGGCGGCGCACCGCAAGCTGGACCAGGTGGGAGAGACAGGTTGAGCATTACCCTGCGCCGGACCGCCGTGGCCTTCCTTGCCGCCCCCATCCATTTCTACCGTGTCTTTCTGTCGCCGCTGACGCCACCGTCCTGCCGTTTTCATCCGACTTGTTCGGCCTATGCGCTGGAAGCGCTACGCAGCCACGGCCCCGTTAAGGGTCTGGTGCTGGCGGCGCGGCGGCTGGCGCGCTGCCATCCGGTCAAATGGCTGGGCGGAAGCGAAGGCTTCGATCCCGTTCCTCTTTCAAAAACGCGAGCACCATGAACAACCAGAAGAACAACATGATCCTGGCATTTGCGCTGGCGGCGCTGGTGCTGTTCGGCTGGCAGTATTTCGTCGCCACGCCCGCGATGAAGGCCGAGCAGGCACGTCAGGCGGAACTGGCCAAGCAGCAGAAGGTGGAAGGCAAGCCGATCACCAATGCCCCCGGCGCACCGGGCGTGCCCGGCATGGCGGGCGGCGGCACGCATGTGACGCGCGAAGCGGCGCTGAAGGCGGGTGGCGCGCGCGTCGCCATCGACACGCCGATGCTGGATGGTTCGATCCTGCTGCGCGGGGCGAAGTTCGACGATCTGCGGCTGAAAAAATATCGCGAGACGACCGATCCCAACAGCCCGGAGATCGTGCTGCTGGCGCCCAAGAGCACCGACTATCCCTATTACGCGACCTTCGGCTGGATCGGCACCAATGTGCCGGACGACAAGAGCGACTGGCGCCAGACCGGGGGCGACACCTTGTCGCCCGGTCATCCCGTGACCCTGACCTGGGACAATGGGCAGGGCCAGGTGTTCACGCGCGTGATCGCCATCGACGAGCGCTACATGTTCACCGTGACGGACAGCGTGTCCAACAGCGGAAGCGCGCCGGTTACGCTCTACCCTTACGCCTATGTGGCGCGCGAAGGCCTGCCGCAGCATGAAGCTGCGGGATTTGCATTGCACCTTGGCTTTGTCGGTGTCGCCAACAAGGCGCTGAACGAATCCGGCTATGACGATTACAAGGAAGAAGGCACTCCGCCGAAGAATTTCTCTTCTTCCGGCGGCTGGCTGGGCATCACCGACAAATACTGGATGGCGGCGGTGATCCCGCCCCAGAACGAGACCTATAACGGCCAGTATCTGGGCACCACGGTCAATGCCGGAACCAAGGCCTATCAGGCCAATTACCGCCTGAATGCGCGCAACATCGCGCCGGGCGCAAGCGTGAATGTCAGCCATCGCATGTTCGCGGGCGCGAAGGTGGTCGATATCCTGCGCGACTATGAGGACAAGCAGCAGATCGCCAATTTCGACCTGGCGGTGGATTGGGGCTGGTTCTGGTTCCTGACGCGGCCCTTCTTCTGGCTGCTCGACACCTTCAACAAATTCCTGGGCAATTTCGGCCTCGCCATCCTGTTGCTGACGGTGGTGGTGAAGGTCGCCTTCTTCCCGCTGGCCAATGTCTCCTATCGCTCCATGGCCAAGATGAAGAAGGTCCAGCCGCAGATGGAGGCGATCAAGAAGGCCCATGCCAACGATCCCCAGAAGCAGCAGCAGGAGATCATGGAGATGTACCGGCGGGAGAAGGTGAACCCGCTGGCGGGTTGCCTTCCGATCCTTTTGACCATTCCGGTGTTCTTCTCGCTCTACAAGGTGTTGTTCGTCACCATCGAGATGCGGCAGGCGCCCTTCTATGGCTGGATCCGCGATCTTTCGATGCCCGATCCGACTTCGTATCTGAACCTGTTCGGGCTGTTGCCGTTCAACCCCCATTCCATCCTGCCGGGCTTCATCGCCTTCCTGTCGGTGGGCGTATGGCCGATCATCTATGGCGTCACGCAGTGGTTCCAGACCAAGCTGAATCCCGCGCCCGCCGATCCGGTGCAGGCGCGCATGTTCGCCTTCATGCCGATCATCTTCACCTTCATGTTCGCCACCTTCCCCGCAGGCCTGGTGATCTATTACGCCTGGAACAATGTCCTGTCGGTGGCGCAGCAATGGTTCATCATGAGCCGCGACGGCGTGAAGGTGAATTTCTTCGAGAACATCAAGGGCTCCAAGGCGACAGCCGCCAATGATCGCTGAACATGTCCGCTG